>JAJYMD010000413.1 GCA_021787255.1 Actinomycetes bacterium
GGCACGGTCGCCCTCGTGATGGACGCGTCGAGCGGCCTCCCGCGCACGCTGCATGCCAGCGCGCTGACCGGGACAGGCGATCGCTACACGCTCACATGGACGTTCAGCAGGTACGGCGAGAAGGTGCACGTCGTCGCACCGCCGAGCCCAGTCCCGTACTCCTCGCTCCACGCGACCTACTCGAAGAGCGCCTGCGGCTGAGGGCCGCGGCCTGGCGCGCTGCCTCAGCCGTTGGCCTCGGGCGAGCCCGCCTCGAGGAGCGGTGCGCCGGGCCGCCGACGAGCGGCACCGGATCCCCCGAACCCACGCCGGCGCCACGCGCACCCGGAGAGCACCTCGAGCACGACTCGGTTCGCGAGGTAGGCGGTCACCTCTGCATGGTCGTAGGGCGGGGAGACCTCCACTACGTCTACGCCGGCGAGAGGCACCTCCATGGCGATCCGGCGGACTGCGTCCAACAGCTGCCGGCTGGACAGCCCTCCCGGCTCGGGCGTGCCGGTCCCGGGCGCATGCGCCGGGTCGACGACGTCGACGTCCACCGAGAGGAACACGCCGTCGCACTCGTCGGTCGCGATGGCAAGGGCTTCGGTGATGCACGCGTCCAGGCCGCGCTCCACCACCTCGGCCATCTCGAAGCTGCGCATTCCCTGCCTCGCCATCCACGCAAGGGTCTCGGGCTCGGGCCAGTACCCCCGCAGCCCCAGCTGGAGGAATCGGTCGCCACGCGTGGCGCCGGAGTCGATCAGCCGCCGCATCGGCGTGCCGTGCCCGTAGAGCGAGCCGAACTGCGTGTCCCCGGTGTCCGCGTGGGCATCGAAGTGGACGACCGAGACCCTCCCCCATCCGACGTGACGCGCCACCGCGGTCACGTCGGGAAGCGCGATGGTGTGGTCGCCGCCCAGCACGACGGGGAGCGCGCCGCTGCGCGCGACCCGCTCCACTGCGGCCTCGAGCTTGTCGAGCGACCGTTCCGTCTCTCCTGGGAGCATCTCGACGTCCCCGACGTCGACGACCCCGAGCTCCACGAGCGGGTCGACGCCCAACGCGAGGTGCGGCCGGCTCCCGTCGTGGGGAAGGTAGTCGGTGACGCGGATCGCCTGCGGACCGAAGCGCGCGCCGGGCCGGTGCGACGTCCCGCCGTCGAAGGGGGCGCCGATCACCACTGCATGGGCATTCGCGAAGGAGGGGGGATCGTCGAGGTCGGCCGCAGGCACGCCGAGGAAGGTCGCGTCCGGTCCGTACATGTTGCCGATCCTCACCGCGCCAGCGTCCCCTGTAAGAAGTCGCGCGTCTCGGGCCAGGACGCGTCCAGGGTCATCGTCGGATCAGCGTAACGACCACCCGGGCACCGCTCACGCCATGGTGTCGACGATCTCACGCACGATGCCTGCGGTCGTGTCGGGGTGCAAGAGCGCGATCCTCGCCGCGGTCTCTCCTTCCCACACCGTTGGGGTCACGAAGGCGACCTGGTCGGCGAGCAGCTCGGCGGACCAGGCCTCGTAATCGGCGCGCGACCAGCCGTTCCTGCGGAAGAGCACGATGGAGAGCGTCGGGGGGCGCACGAGCTCGAGATAGGGCGTCGTCGAAATGAGGGCCGCGGCCTCTCTCGCGTTCTCGAGCACGGTCTCCACGGCGTCCCGATAGGCGTCGGTCCCGTGGACCGCGAGCGAGAACCACAGCGGCAAGCCTCTCGCCCGCCTCGTGAGGTGGAACGCGTAGTCGGTCGGGTTCCACGGGGCGTCCTGGGTCGGCCCTTGCGTGCCGGCCTCGGACTGCACTCCCGGCATCGCCTCGTGGATCACGTCGAGGTACGCCGCATCCTGGGTGTGCACCGCCTTGGCGAGCGCAGGCTGGCGGTAGAGCAGCGCCGCGCAGTCGAAGGGTGCGAAGAGCCACTTGTGCGGATCGATGACGAGGGAGTCCGCGAGCTCGATCCCCTCGAAGAGCATCCTCACGCTCGGCGCGAACAGCGCGCCGCCCCCGTAGGCCGCGTCGACGTGGAACCAGAGCCCTCGCTCCCGTGCGAGCGAGCCGACGCCCCCCAGGTCGTCGATGAGCCCCGCGTTGGTGGTCCCCGCGGTCGCGACGACGCCGACGACGTCCGCCGCGCCGGGCTGGTCCGAGCCCAGCGCGGCCTCCAATGCCCCTGCCGTCAGCCGGTGGTCGACGGCACGCACGACGAACGGCTCCACCCCGAGCACCTTCAGCGCCTTGGCGACGGAGGAGTGCGCCTCGTCCGTGCAGGCAAACTTGGGCCGCTCGGTGCCGTGGCCACGCAGCGCAGCGGTGTCGCGACCGACCATGAGCGCCGAGAGGTTGGCCGCCGATCCTCCCGAGACGAAGCAGCCGCCCGCCCCCTCCGGTAGCCCAGCGAGCCCGGCGAGGACCCCGAGCACCTGGTTCTCGGCGGCCACGGCTCCAGCCGCCTCGAGCCATGACGTCGCGTGCATCGAGCTGCTCGAGACGACCATGTCGAACAGCAGGCTCGCCTTCGTCGGCGCGGCGGGGATGAACGAGAGCGACCTCGGGCTGTCCGCCGAGATCACCGCGGTCGCGAGGTGGTCGCGGAAGAGCCCCAGCACCCGCGCGGGGTCGTTGCCCTGAGGGGTGATGAGCCCCTCGAGGAGCGCGTGGAGCGGCCTGGCGTACCCTCCGAAGTCGAGAGGGACGGGGTCGAGAGCGAGCCGCTCGCGGCAGTAGCCGAGCACGAGGTCCGCGGTGCGCTCGTCGAACACGAACATCGGGTTCCGCATCGTTGAGTCACTCCCTCTCCAAAGTTCCGTCCTGGCGTCGCGACCCTGGATTCGCGACCCTGGGGTCGCGGCCCCGGGATCGCGGCGCCAGGTCCGGGCCAGTGTCGCAGCTCCTTCGTCACGGCGGCCAACCACCGTCGAGGGCACCCTGAGGACGTCCGAAGAGGGCCGGAGGACGGCCCCCAGAGCGCACGTTCGTGACCCTGCCTGCGGCTGGGAGCGATAGGCTCACCCGTCCTGGCGGCGTGGCCGAGTGGTTTAGGCAGGGGCCTGCAAAGCCCCGTACACCGGTTCGATTCCGGTCGCCGCCTCTGCTCGT
>JAJYMD010000209.1 GCA_021787255.1 Actinomycetes bacterium
ACGGAGGGGTCTACCTCGACATCGCGAGCCGGCGCCCGGCGGAGTACATCCGCCGGCGGCTGCCCTCGATGTACCACCAGTTCCTCGAGCTCGCCGGGGTGGACATCACGGTGGAGCCGATGGAGGTCGGACCGACCTGCCACTACATGATGGGCGGGGTCCGCGTCGACCCCGAGACCCAGGCGGCGACGGTCCCCGGCCTCTTCGCGGCCGGCGAGGTCGCCGGGGGCATGCACGGCGCCAACCGGCTCGGCGGCAACTCGCTGTCGGACCTCCTCGTCTTCGGGCGCCGCGCCGGGATGGGGGCGTCCGACTTCGCCGAGCAGAGGACCTCGGAGCCCACGGCCGACGCGGCCCAGGTCGGCGCGGTGGTCGACGACGCACTCGCACCCTTCGGGCGCGACGGCGGCGAGAGCCCCTACGAGCTCCACCAGCAGCTCCAGCAGACCATGCAGTCCCTCGTCGGGATCATCCGCACGGGCTCGGAGCTGGAGGAGGCGCTCGAGAAGCTCGCGGACCTCCGCGAGCGCGCCGCCAAGCTCTCCGTCGGCGGCGGCCGCGCCTACAACCCCGGCTGGAACCTCGCCACGGACCTCCCGTCGATGCTCACCGTCTCCACCGCCATCGCCCAGGGCGCGCTCGCGCGCAAGGAGAGCCGCGGCGCCCACACCCGAGACGACTATCCGAACCCCGACCCGGAGCTGGGCAAGGTCAACTTCGTCCAGCGCCAGACGGCTGAGCGGGGCTACACGGCACCGATCCACGTGGGGCCCGAGCCGCTGCCGGAAATGCCGACCGAGCTCCGCGAGCTCCTCGAGGAGGGACACTGATGAGCGACGCGATGCCCCCTTCCACCCCCGCAGCGCCTTCCACGGACGTCGAGAGCGAGACGGACGTCGAGAGCGAGACGGACGTCGAGAGCGAGACGGACGTCGAGGAGCGCAGGTTCGAGACACTCCCGGCCCAGGAGGAGGAGCCGACGGTCACCCTGCGCGTCTGGCGCGGCGACGCCTCGGGTGGCGACCTCGTGGACTACACGCTCCCGGCCAACGAGGGCGAGGTCGTCCTCGACGTCGTCCACCGGATCCAGGCGACGCTTGCTCCCGACCTCGCATGCCGGTGGAACTGCAAGGCCGGCAAGTGCGGCTCCTGTTCGTCGGAGATCAACGGCAGGCCGAGGCTCATGTGCATGACGCGTGTGGACGAGCTGCCCGAAGGTCCCATCACGGTCACCCCCATGAGGACGTTCCCGATCCTCCGGGACCTCGTCACCGACGTGAGCTTCAACTACGAAGTCGCAACTCGCGTGCCGGCGTTCTCCCCACCTCCTCCACCGCCGGGGGGCTACCGGATGCGCCAGATCGACGTGGAGCGGGGCCAGGAGTTCCGCAAGTGCATCGAGTGCTTCCTCTGCCAGAACGTCTGTCACGTGATCCGTGATCACGAGGAGAACAAGGCCAGCTATGCGGGTCCGAGGCTCTTCGTCCGCTACGCAGAGCTGGAGATGCACCCGCTCGACACCAACGACCGCCGCGAGTTCGTGCGCCAGCGCATGGGGCTCGGGCTGTGCAACATCACCAAGTGCTGCACCGAGGTGTGCCCCGAGCACATCAAGATCACCGACAACGCCATCATCCCCTTGAAGGAGCGCGCAGTGGACGCGTCCTACGACCCGGTCGCATGGCTCGGCCGCAAGATCCTCCGGCGCCACAAGCGCTCGCCGGAGGAGGCGGCGGCGGCCGCCCACAGCTGACCGGCCGGTTGGTGCGCCTCTACTCCGAGGAGTGGGTCGCCGCCTTCAACGAGGCGGTGGCGGGGCTCGAGCCCGAGCCGGACGTGTCCTTCCGGATGCTCCAGATGGTCCACGGCGGACCCGAGGGGACCGTCCACGTCGCGCTCAGCGTCGAAGGCGGCCGCGTCCGCCTCCAGCGCGAAGTGGCAGGTAGCCCTGCCGGCCCCGCACCCCGCCCTGCGGCCCAGGTGACGGTCTCGGTGCGCTTCGAGGACGCGCTCGCGCTGGCGCAAGGAGAGCTCGAGCCCGCCGCGCTGCTCGCGGCCGGGAGGGTCAAGGTCCGCGGAGACCTGTCGGTGCTGGTCAGAGGGCAGGCGCTCCTCGCCGCGGCGGCGGCTCGTCTCGGACCTCTGTCGCAGGGGACCACCTCCTAGGTATTCTCTGCCTGACCGGCCCGTGACCGGCGGGCCCACGACACGGGAGGCGTCCTGTGCACCAGCCGATCGACGACCACTTCCTTCACCGGTACCGCCAGCTCCTCGACGCAGAGGACGCGGCGTTCGACGAAGTGGAGCACGCGTGCGAGGAGGGGAACCGGACCCACTTCGACGCAGAGATGGTCGTCTGGCAGGACACGGTCGCCAAGAAGCTCAACTTCCTCACGAGCGCGGGCATCGAGATCCCCCAGCCTGGCGCGACCGCGAATCCCTAGACCGACAGCGGGAGAGCGCTCAGGCGAGCAGGCCCATCGCCTGCACCTCAGCCCGCTCCGAGAGGAGCTCCTCGGCCGTGATCCGGATGCGCTCCTTCGCGAAGTCGTCGTGGTCGAACCCCTCGACCACCGACCAGCCGCCTCGCCCGTCGGACCTCACGGGCAGCCCGAACTGCAGTCCCTCCGGCGTGCCGTACTCCCCGGAGCTCGTCACGGCCACCGACGTGCAGTCGCCGTCGGGCGTCGCATGGCGCAGGGACACCACCGTGTCGATCGCCGCATTTGCCGCAGACGCCGCCGAGGAGGCCCCTCGTGCGTCGATGATCGCGGCGCCCCGCTTCTGCACGGTGGTGAGGAACTCCCCTTCGAGCCAGCCACGGTCGCCGATGACCTCGGCTGCGGGCTTCCCGTCGATCCGTGCGTTGGCGAAGTCCGGATACTGCGTCGCCGAGTGGTTGCCCCAGATCGCGACGCGCGAGACCGAGGTCACCGGCACCCCCGCTCGGCGCGCGAGCTGGCTCTTCGCGCGGTTTGCGTCGAGGCGCATCATCGCGAACCAGCGGTCGGCGGGCACGTCCGGCGCGTTCGACCTGGCAATGAGACAGTTGGTGTTGCACGGGTTCCCG
>JAJYMD010000372.1 GCA_021787255.1 Actinomycetes bacterium
TCGAGCGCACACCGGCAGGGCTCTAGCGGCTCGAGCGGCTCGACGCCGAGCGTCGCGCCGAAGCCCGGCGCGACCGTGCAGCCCGCGGGGTGCGATGACGATCGCCATGCCGTGCCGTTGGCCGACCGGGGGAGCGGCCATCGTCGCTTTGCCGCCCCGGCGGCATCGTTCCCGCGTCCAGGGCCCGAGCACGACGGCATGGATCGCGCTCGTCGTGTCGCTTTGCCGCCCCGGCGGCCTCGTTCCCGCGTCCGCAAAAGCCCCTTGAGCGCGCCTCGGGAACTGTCTAGGGTAGGCGCAGTCCCAGTCAGCCCGACGGTGAGGCCCGGGGTTGGGCAACGGGCCCGTCGGCGAGGGGGATGTGGTGAGAGGCGGAGCGAGGCCCTGGGGAGTCGAGTAGAGAACGTCCCGCCTGGGGCCCGGGCCCCACGGGAGGCGAGACGGTGCCAAAGGCTCCCGGGCCCGGCCGCCTGATTGCCCTTGTGGCATCCGCGCCCCGTGCACGAGCCCACGAAGTCGTCGCGTGATCGCAAGAGGCAAACGTCTATGCTCCCGCGGCACATTCGCACGGAAAGGCCGCCATGCCCGACGACTTGGACGACGTCACCATCCCCGACGACCTCGGCGAGCTCGACGATGAGCTGGACATCGGAGGCGCCCCCCACGACCTCGACGAGGACGAGGACCTGGACGAAGACCTGGACGAAGACCTGGACGAGGATCTCGACGAGGACGAGGATCTCGTCGAGGACGAGGACTTGGTCGACCTCGGCGCGCGCGGCGTCGGTGCCACGGCGACGGGGTCGGTCGACACGCTCGAGCGTGTTGCCGAGGAAGTCGAGGAAGAAGACGAGGACGAGCTCGACGAAGAGGACGTAGAGGCGAGCCTCGACATCATCCTGAAGGAACGGCTCGTCGTCCCCGACGACGAGCCGGACGACGACGAGGACGGGAGCGATGTCGACGACCGCACGGAGGTCGGGGAGCGCGTGCTTCCCAAGCAGCCAGGTGAGTTCGTCTGCCGATCGTGCTTCCTCGTCAAGCATTCGAGCCAGCTCGCCGACAGCGAGAGGATGCTCTGCCGTGACTGCGTCTGATCCGCCGGCCGACGCCGAGCAGGAGGCAGGCCGGTCGATCGCCGAGCAGGAGGCAGGCCGGTCGGTCGCCGAGCAGGAGGCAGGCCGGTCGGTCGCCGAGCGGTTGCTCGACCTGCTCGTCTACCTGCCGGCCGGCGCCGTCACCGCCGCGCTCGAGGACGTGCCCAAGACGGTCGCCAAGGGCCGCGCCCGCGTCGACCAGGAGCTCCGCAACGCGCGGATCGTCGGCCGGCTCGCCCTGGGCGTCGGCCGGCGTCGCATCGAGGAGCAGCTCGAGCGCATCACCGCCGAGGGCCGGGCCTCGACCGGCTCGACGTCGGAGGCTGAAGCACCGAGCCCACCCGGCCCCGGACGCGTCCGGGGAGCCGAGAAAGGACCGCGGGAAGCAGGTCGCGAGCCTCGTCAGGAGCGGGGGACGGGATCCCAGCCTCCGCCCGCGCCCCCGCGCAGCGCTGAAGTCGACCGCGTCATCCCCGACTACGACGTCCTCGCCGCCTCCCAGGTCGTGCGGCGCCTCGACGGCCTCGGTCGCGACGAGCTGCGCGCGGTCATCCGCCACGAGCGCGCGACGCGAGGCCGGCACATGATCTTGGATCGCGCGCAGCAGCTGCTCGGTGACGAGACCTCGGGGACGCGCGGCAGCCACGCCGGCACCCACGGCAGCCACGGCACCCATGGCCGCAGCCACGGCACCGACGGCTCCCGCGCCGGCGGCGACGGTTCCGGCGGCGACGGTTCCCGCGGCTCCGCCTGACGTCTGCGGAGCGGACACGCGGTGGAGGGGGCCCGCCCAGCGTTGCCCGTGGACTTCCCGGTCTGCGCCCGGCTGCTTGCCGAGGCGCGCGACCAGGCCCGGTCGCTGCGCGGCGGCCCAGAGCTGCTCGCCGCATGCCCCCTTCGAGCTCCAGCACCGGGTGCGGACAGCGCGCGGCTCGACGAGCACTGGCTCGCCGAGCACTGGACCGGCGCCGATCGTGTGCTGCTCGTGGGCACGATCGACGGGGTCGTCGTCGGGGTCGGCGCCGGACGCGTGACGACGCGTGGCGACGGGCGGGTCGGCGTCGTCGACTGCTGCTACGTGGAGGCCGAGGCTCGAGGGGTCGGGGTCGGCACGGCGCTCGCGGAGTCCCTGGTCCGCTGGTTCACCGACGCCGGCTGTGTCGCCCTCGACGCGCCTGCCCTACCGGGAGATCGTGCGACGAAGCAGCTCTTCGAGTCCCAGGGACTCAGCGCGCGTGTCCTGGTCCTGCACCGCCGGCTGCCATGACCTTCGCTCCGCTGCCCACGGGCCGTCGCGGCGGGGGAGGAGGGATGCGAAGGCCGAGGAGCTTCGCGAGCTCCGGCACGTGCCCGGCGGCGCGGTGCGCGGCCTCCTTCGCCTGGTCGTCCTCGGGGATCCCGCGGGGCTTCACGTTCCGCCGGACCGGCGATTCGACGACCGCACCGAGCAGCGCGATCCATTCGGGCGCGCCCATCTCTGCCGTCATGGCCTGACCCGCCGCGTCGGCGAGCCGGACCGCCAGCTCGGCGGGCAGGCGCGTCGCGGGCTCGGGGGGGCGCGCCGACACGCGCACGGCGTCGAGGACGCGCCCGTCGTCGAGCGCCTTGTTCATCCTGGCGATCCACTCTTCTCTCAGCGCGCGCACTCGCTGGTCCAACGCCTCTTGGAGCGAGCGTGCGATCGTTCGCGCCTCATCGTCGAGGGACACCGTGCGAGCGGCCGTGACCACGGCACGCAGCTCCCGGAGGCGGAGCTCCTTGCCCGCCGCCTGCGCGCTGACAGCACGGTCCTTCCAGCTTGCGAGGTTCACCCGGGGCAGGAGCTGCTCGGCGACGGCGAGGACCGCGTCGCGGTTCGCTTCTGCGGCGACGTCCCCAGGACGGGTCGCGTGGTGCTCGGCGAGCGCCTGGCGCACCGCAGGGATGCCTCCGCGTAGCAGCTGCTCGGCGATCGGCACCTCCTGGGGGCCGAGGGTCTGGAGCATCGCGTTCCGGTACGTCGTCGAGACGGCCGGTCGCCGCTCGCGTCGAACGCCGGGCGTCTCCCGGCGCGCCGCGGGCGCCGGACGGCGTCTGACGGCGCCGTCGTAGCCGGGTTGCTCGCGCCCCGCGCCGTTCCGCTCTGGATGCGGTCGGTTCGCTTCCGGACGCGCTTCGGCGCGCGCAGCGCCGGCTTCTCGCCGGTCGCGCCTGGGACGCTCGGGGCCCGGCTCACCCGGCCGTTCCCCTGCGCCGCGGCGGGCACGCGGGCCCTGCTGGGCCGCCTCCCGGCCACGACGCACGTCTGCATGCTCGGCCTCGTCCCGGCGCGGACGTCCCGGCGCGTAGGTCACCGAGATCCCCGGCGCGCGCCGTGAGACGCCGAGGAGCTCGATGCGGTTCGACGGCCGTTCGTCCGTCTTCTCCTCGGGGGGGAGCACCGCGACGACCTCCAGCCCCTCGAGGCCTGACTCCACCTCTGCACGGACCACGTCGCCCACGGCCACGCCCTCGGGCAGGAGCGCCTTGGGCAGCGTGCCCTTCGGCTGCTTCGCCCCGGCGGCGCGCCAGGTGAACGCACCGTCGCCGGTGCGGCTCGTCAGCTCGATCTCGATGCGGCGGGGCATGCGGCGGTCACGCTATCGCTTTGGGCTCGAGGCGTGCGACGCAGCGGCCCGGGCTCGCCGACGCTCGACGCGACGACGGCACGCGCTCGCCGAGCCCGACTTGCGTCAACGGTCAGGAGCTGGCCCGCTCGCGACGTGGCTGCGCTGCGCACGAAAGCGCGCTCGCGACGCGCGCAATTCCTCGAGCGCGGCCTCCCGGCCGGCGAAGCCCACCGTCTGGGTTCCCTTTCCCGGTTCGAGCTCCTTGTACACGCTGAAGAAGTGCGAGATCTCCTCGAGCAGGTGGCGCGGAAGCTCCGAGACGTCTCGGGTGTCTGCTCGCGCCGGATCGTGCTCGAGCACCGTGAGCAGCTTTGTGTCCGGACCGGCCTCGTCTCGCATCTGGAAGAGCCCGATCACGCGCACGCGCACGAGGCAACCGGGGAACGTCGGGTCCTCGAGGATCACGAGCGCGTCGAGCGGGTCGCCGTCGAGCGCGAGCGTGTCGGGCACGAAGCCGTAGTCGGTCGGGTACGTCGTCGCGGTCGAGAGCCTGCGATCCAGACGGATGACGTGCCGCTCGTGGTCGTACTCGTACTTGTTGCGGCAGCCCGCTGGGATCTCCACGATGACGTCGACGACGTCCTCGGGCAACGCGTCGGCTGCGTCCAGGTCCGGGTCGATCCCGAGGTGCGCGCTCCGGGCCGCGTCCACGCCCGCGTTCACATCGACGCCCGCGTTCACATCCACGGGTCCATCTTCCCTCGCCAACTGCTGGGCGCGCGGCGCGCGGGGCGGCCGCGCCGAAGGCGCACGCCGCGCCACGCCTGGGGGAGGCACCGGTCCACGCCTGGGGGAGGCACCTCGCCAAGCCTGGGGGAGGCACCGGTCCACGCCTGGGGGAGGCACCTCGCCAAGCCTGGGGGAGGCACCGGTCCACGTCTGGGGCGCGCAGGCGCCGGGGCTACGCCTTCACGGCCTTCAGGTCGACGACGAAGACCAGGGTCTCGTTGGCGGCGATCGGTCCCACCTTGCGGTCGCCGTAGCCGAGTTGGGGCGGGATCACGATCTCCCGTCGGCCGCCCACCTTCATCCCCACCAGCCCCTCGGCGAAGCCCGGCACCACGCCGCTCAGCGGGAATGTCGTCGGCGTCGGGGGCTTGTGGGACCACGTCGCCTGTGTGAAGTCCTTGCCGGTCTTGTAGTCGGCTCCCACGTACAGCACGCTCACGGTGCTCGAGCTCTTGGCGACCCGTCCCTTCCCGACGACCAGTGTCCTCACCTCGAGCTTGGTGGGCGGCCTTCCCTTCGTCGGATGGACCACCGGCTCGTGGCTCAGGTCCTTCGCGTACCCGATGACCGGCAGCTCGGGGCCGGGACGGCGTGCGCTCGAGGACCCGGACCTGTCGTGGGAGCGCGCCGCGGACGCGTGCGCCGCAGCCGAGGCGATGCCGGCCCAGCCCGGTCCGGTGAGGCCGAGCGCCGCTCCGACCAACGCGGTGGCCAGCCAGCGGCCGCGCGGGGACCTCCTTCGTTCAGTTCCCATGGTCTGCGACCATACCGAACGTCAGGCACGGCGCGGCCGCGAGCCTGCCCGACGGCCCACCGGTAACGCCTCGGACCGCCCATCGGTAAAGCCATCCGACCGTCCACCGGTAACGCCATCGGGCCGCCATCCGACGGCGCCATCCGACGGCCCACCGGTGACGCCATCGGACCGCCCATCGGTAAAGCCATCCGACCGCCCATCGGTAACGCCATCGGGCCGCCATCCGACGGCGCCATC
This sequence comes from Actinomycetes bacterium, assembly GCA_021787255.1. Next base: position 5,469 of record JAJYMD010000372.1, read on the forward strand.
GGACCGCCCACCGGTGACGCCATCCGACGGCCCCATCCGGGGTGCCGCCCAACGGCCCCGCCCGTGGCGCGGATCGTCCGGCCCGCGGGCCAGGGGAAGACGTCCGTGCCGCCGAGGCCCGGAGTTCCGACCCGCCAGCCCGGCGGGCCAAAACCGCCGATAATGTACATTATGTCAGAAATCGGCTTCGGCTTCTGGCCTGTCGCCCCTTCGACCCCGTCCTGCATGGGAGCTTCGAGCCCGCACTGCCCCATGCTGCATGGGAGCTTCGACCCCGCGCTCCTGTGCTGCATGGGAGGAGCTTCGAGCCCGCGCTGGATCCGCGCTGCGCCTCCCGTCGGGACGTGCGCGGCGCCTGGGTGCTCAGGTGTTGGACGCCGGCGCGCCGGGGCTCCTGCGCCACCAGGTGATCGCGGCCTCGAGCTCGGCACCCCCGAAGTCGGGCCAGTAGGTCGGCGTCACGTAGAAGGGCGCACCCACCGACTGCCAGAGCAAGAAGTTCGAGAGCCTCTGCTCCCCTGAGGTCCGCACGAGCAGGTCGACCGGCGGCATCTCCGGGTCGTAGAGGCAGCGCGCGAACGACCGCTCGTCGATCTCGGTCCCCTCCCGCCGATGCGCCTCGAGCAGCTTGCGCGTCGCGTAGAGGAGCTCCTCACGGGCGCCGTAGTCGAAGGCGAGCGTGAAGGTGAGCCCGGTGTTGGCCTTCGTCAGCTCGACCGACTCTTCCATCTCGCGCAGGATGCGCCGGGGCAGCCGCGAGGTGCCAGAGACGGGTCTGCCGATGCAGCGGATCCGGACGTTGTTCCGGTGCATCTCGAGACGCCTGGCGAAGATGTTCTTGTGGAGGCCGAGGATGAAATTGACCTCGGTCGGCGGACGCGACCAGTTCTCCGTGGAGAATCCGTACGCGGTGAACCAGCCGATGCCGAGACCGTCGGCCGCGCGCACCACCTCTGCGAGGGTCGCCTCGCCCTGCCGGTGGCCTTCGGTGCGCGCGAGCCCTTTGGACTCAGCCCACCTGCCGTTGCCGTCCATGATCACCGCCACGTGGCGGGGCACGGCCGAAGCCACCTCGGCGCGCAGCTCGCTCGTCGTGCTGGCGGCAGCCTCGCGCACGGCCGGAGTCTATGGGGGCGGCGCTACGCGGATCCCTCGGCGTCGAAGACAGGCGCCGCGTCGCTGCTCCTGTTGCCCGCGTGTGGCGAGCGGGGTCCGTCGAACCCGCCGAGCCGCCGGTAGACGTCCGCGGCGAAGCTGGTCGGCGAGGGGTCGCCGGCCACGAGCTTGTAGCTCGGACGCCCGTCGGCAGCGCGCTCGGCTCGCAGGAACCTGGTCGTCGACGGTCTCGACGTGCGGAAGCCCTCGGCGAAGTCGAACTGGTGCGTGACGAAGAACACGGTGACCTCGCGCTCCAAGAGGGCCTGGACGATCTGGCGGCCGATCTCCGAGCCTTCCCGTTCGTTGGTGCCCGAGAAGGACTCGTTGAAGAGCACGAGCGCGTGCCTTCTCGTCGCGTCGATGATCGCCGACATCCGGTTGAGCTCGTCGTCCAGGCGACCGCTGCGCATGGACTCGTCCTCTTCCCTGCCGAAGTGGGTGAACAGCGCGCTGTGGAGGCTCGAGCGGTACCCGGACGCACACACCTCCATGCCGCATTGGGTCATCACCTGCGCGAGCCCCACGCTGCGCAGGAAGGTCGACTTGCCTCCGGAGTTGGCTCCGGTCACGACCACGAGCGGTCGGCCGTCGGCGTCGACGTCGTTGCCCACCACCCTCGCGGCTCCCTCGAGGACGAGCGCGGCGTCTCGGAGGCCCGCGCAGGAGAAGCGAGCCGGATTGCTCGGCTCGGGGACGGGGAAGACGAGGGGCGCGCCGCGTCGGAGGAGCGCCGAGCGGAGGTTCAGGCAGCCCATGTAGAAGGCGAGCTCGGCCCGCAGCATCGTGAAGTAGCTCTCGATGTGGTCCGCGGCCTGAGCGGCGGCGTTCGCGACGTGGTTCAGCCCTCTGCCGGTGAGGTTCGAGAGCTCGTTGGCCCCCGCCTCGTCACGCGGAGAGATCGTGAAGGAGTACGACGTGCGCGGCGCGATCCCGAGCCGCTCGCGCCATGCGGTGCGCCGTTTGGCGGGGGAACGCAGCACGTAGTCGATACCGCTGTTGTCCCGGTCGAGGCGCGCGCTGAGCAGGACCCCGTCTCTGAAGCCGAGCTGCTTCAGGTGACGGCTCATGGTCCCGAGGTACTCGTCGTCCAGGTCGCGCGCGAGCGACTTGAAGAGCGTCTGGAACCCGGCCGACCGGACCTTACCGAAGTGGTCTTCTGCGAGCCGGCGCAGCGCGCGAAGCCGTACGACGAAGGCCTCCAGCTGCATCAACGCGCCGTGCAGGTTGGTCTGCGGCGAGCCCGAGCGCATCCCCCAGAACAGCCCCCGCTTGTCCTCCATCGCGCCAACCACCAGCGCGTAGAGCTCGCGCACCATCTCCTCCTGGGCGATGCAGTCTCTCAGGACCGCCTGGCGGTACAGGACCTGTGCAGGGTCCGTGAGGCTCCTGAGCAGCACACGTCGTGAGACGTCGAGCACGAACCGGTCCCCCTGGGCCATCGTGCGCAGGAGGATGCCGAGCCCGAGATCCGTGACGAGGTCCTCGTCGAAGGGGCCTGGCTGCGCCGAGAAGTCGAAGTCACGGTCCTCGAAGAGGAGGTGCGCCTTCATGGGATGCGCTCGAGGATCTGGGCATAGGTGACCCGGTGCTTGCGCGCGAGCGCGAGCGCGTAGGCGAGCCCGTTCGCCGGCGCGCGCACCACCTTGAAGGTCCTTCTCGCCGGGTCGTCGGGGACGACGGTGCTCACCATGGAGACGACCGGGGAGGCGAGCGAAGCCAGCTCCTCCACGAAGGTCACGCACACCCCGAGGCAGCCCAGCTCGAGCAGCCGCCGCAGCACCTCGGTGCTGAGGAAGCGGTTGTCCTCGAGCGAGGTGGAGGAGAACACCTCGTTCATGACCACGACGCTCGCAGGGGTGGCCGACCGGAGCGTGGCCTGCATCTCGAGGAGGTCCGACTCGAGCTTGCCGGCCAGCCTGGAGAGGTCCTCCTCGCGCGAGAAGTGCGTGAAGATCCGGTCGCAGAGGAAGAGCCGGACCCGCCGGCCCGGCACCGGGACGCCGAGCGCAGCGAGATGGTGCAGCTGGCCGAAGGTTCGCGCGAAGGTCGTCTTTCCCCCCTGGTTCGGCCCCGAGACGACGAAGAGACGCTCGTCTGGACCGAGCCGGTAGTCGTTGGTCACGACCTTGGCGCCCGCAGAGACGAGCGTGTCAGCGAGCGCGAGGTCGAAGGTGTCCTCGGCGAGCTCTTCCTTCGAGGAGACGTCCACCTGCGGGTAGCAGAACTGGAGCCCGGCTGCGCTGAGCGGGTCGAGGAGGGAGCGGTAGGACACGTAGAACTGCAGCTCGCGGAAGAAGCGGTGCACGCCCGGATCGACGAACCCCTCGTGGTGCACGGAGAACCACCTCGCGAGGAGGCCGAGCTCCTCGGGGTACAGGCGCACCACGAGGTCCAGGATCTGCTCACCGATGTGGGTCATGCCCGGCCAGACCCGGTACCCGACCAGGTAACTGCGAACCGCTCCCTGGCGGAACCGCTCGAAGAAGGACTCGATCTCTTCGCTGTAGTCCGGCTCGCCCCCAGAACGAGTCACGGTCACCCGTCCCCCGTCGATGTCCACGCAGTACGAGATGCCGGCCAGCGCCGCCTTGCACGCGGCCGTCTCTGCGTCCAGACGCTCGAACTCCTCTGAGGCTGCGTAACCGCTGAGGTACCGCCGGAAGCCCACCAGTCCCCGGGACCCGAGCCGGAGCTCTCCGAGCGCTGTTGCAAGCTCGCGGACGGCGCTGCAGTAGATCGCTGCGGCGTCGAGCGTCCAGCCCTGGCGCTGGCGCACCACGCGCATCGCGCGGGCCTGAAAGAGGTGGGAACGCACCTCCCGGATCGACGCGCCGAAGCGAACGAGCGCGTCCCACACCGCCGCGTCGTCGAGGTCCCGGAACACCTCGTGGCGGTAGCGCAACGTCTCTACGTCGCTCGTGCGTCGGAAGTAGAGCGCCTCGAGCTCTTCGGGGTCGTCCTGGTCCCGGGTGATCGCCGAGACGATCCGGTCGAGACGCAGGTCGGCTGCGTGGTCGCGCTCATCGTGGAACGTGACCGCCCTGTCCGGGGGGCCGAGAAGGCCGAAGGCCGGAGTCCCGTCGTGCTGCGCTCCTTCCATGCCGCTCCCCTTCTCGCCGTGCGGCGCGTGTGCCGCACGGCGGTCCGTAGGAGCCATCAGCCCGGGGTAGTCGTCCCACGGGCGGCGCAGCGAGCTCCATCGCCGTTCTTGCACATCCTACCGAGCGGGCGAGCAGTTGTGCCGGCTGGCCGCTCACCGAAGTCACCACGCGCTCAGGGGCACGTCGGAGGCGCGCGACGCGCTCCAAGTTCATTGCTGACCGTCAGGCAACTAATCTGGCCGTGATGACCGGGATGCGGGTTGCGGACCGACAGGAGGCCGAGGTCGACTTCCCCATCGACGAGGCGGCACGGCTGCGTGCGGCGATCCTGCGCCTCGCTCGGCGCTTGCGCGCCATCGACGCGGGCACCGGGTTCACGCCTGCCGAGCTCTCCTGCCTCGGCGCGATCGTGCACCGTGGCCCGATGCGCTCGTCCGACCTGGCCGCGGCAGAACAGCTCAACCCCACCATGCTGTCGAGGCTCCTCGGGCGGCTCGTCGACGCAGGGGTGGTCTCGCGCCAGGCCGATCCCGAGGACCGCAGGGGCGCGCTCGTGGACGCCACCGCTCGGGGCCGCCGGACCCACGAGCGGCTCCGGACCGAGCGGGCCCGTGCGCTGCGAGCCCAGGTCCTGCTCCTCTCCGACGAGCAGCGCCGGGACCTTCTGGCCGCGCTGCCGGCGCTCGAAGCCCTCGTCGAGCTGGGACGCCAGTGAAGCCGGCGGCCCGCAGCGATCCCGCAGCGCCTCGCTCGGCGGCTCCCAGCCGCCGGTCGGCGTGGCGGTCGCTGCTCCCGGCGTGGGCCGACCGGGATCTGCGGATCGTGCTGGGCGCGCGCCTTTCCATGAGCGCGGCGCGCGCCATCGCAGGGGTGGTCGTCGCCTTGTACCTCGCGGCCGAAGGGTTCTCTGCGGTGGAGATCGGCGTCCTGTTCCTCTGCGTGACGGTGGTCAGCGCCCTCGTGTCGACCAGCGTCGGGCTGCTCTCCGACCGTGTCGGCCGCAAGCCGTTCCTCGTCGGCGTCCCGATGCTGGCGGCCCTCGCGGCAGCGATGTTCGCCGTCGACCGGGCTCCCGCGGTGCTGTTCGTGTTCGCCTCTCTCGGGAGCTTTGGCCGGGGCGCCGGCGCCGGCGGCGGGAGCGTCGGGCCGTACCAGCCGGCGGAGTCCGCCTACGTCGCCGAAGGCGTCCCGCGACCGCTGCGCGCCGCGGCCTTCGGACGGCTGGCCTTCGCCTCCTCGCTGGGCGCGCTGGTGGGGGGTCTCATGGCGGGCCTCGCCGCCGCGCGTCCGCACATGAGCCCCGGTGCCGCCCTCGCGGCGTACCGCCCCGCGTTCGTTGCGTGCGCGATCCTCGCTGCCGCAGCCGGTACCGCCGCGCTCTGGCTCTCCGACAGGCGGCGGCCCGCTCCCCCCGCCGGGGTCGCCGGTCCGCGCGTCCGCTTGCCCCGGCGCTCCTGGCCGGCGCTGTGGCGGCTGTGGGTCACCAACGGCACCAATGGGCTCGCGATCGGCCTCGTCGGCCCGTTCCTCAGCTACTGGCTGGCCCGGAGGTACGGCGCGAGCCCAGGGGACATCGGCATCCTGTTCGCGATCGTGAACCTGGGTTCGCTCGGGGCCAGCCTCGCCGCGGCCGGGATCGCCCGGCGACTGGGCACCGTGCGGGCGATCGTCGTCGTGCGAGCGGTGACCGGCCTCTTGATGGTGCCGATGGCGCTCGCCCCGGCCTTCTGGCTGGCCGGCTCCATCTACTTCGTCCGGATGCTCTTCCAGCGGGTCGGGCTCCCGCTGCGCCAGTCCTTCACCCAGGACCTCGCGCATCCCGACGAGCGCTCCAGCGTCGCCGCGCTGTCCAACCTGCCCGCGCAGGCCACGATGGGGCTCGGCCAGGTCGTGGCGGGCTACCTGTTCCAAGACGTCGCGCTCGCGGCACCCTTCGAGGTCGGCGCGCTCTTCCAGTGTGCGAACGCCCTCGCCTACGCCGTGCTCTTCCGTGCGGGAAAGCCGAGATGGCGGGGTGGCGACGGGCGAACGGACGCCCCGGGCGTGCCGGCGGCGACCGGCGTGGCGGCGAAAGGCGTGCCGGTCACCGGGCCCGTCGCTTCCAGGCAGACCTGACCGTCGCCCGCTCGATCACCCAGGAGCCGCCGTTCCTGGAGGCGAGCAGAGGATCGGTGCTCAGGACGGAGCCGAACCGGCCTGGTGTCGGTGGAGGCTCGAGCCGGCTCGCCGCTCTGCTCGCCTCCTCCTCCCCGACCACCGGGAGGACCTGCCTCGGCGACGCCTCGGGACCGAGCCGTGCTCGCCCGGAGCGACACCGAGAGCTTCGCCATCCTCGCGATCCCCGCAATTCCGGCGGGTGCTCCCCACGGTCCTGCCAAGCTGGCACTCCACCGAACGGATCTCGCCGCCGGTGGCTGGTCGTCTGCGGCAGAAGGGAAGCGTGCACTCACCTCACACCTCAGCGAAGCCCACGGCACCCGCGTCGCCTCCGGGCGTTGCACGAGCTGCTCGCGCCGGTCGTGGCGCTCTGTGCCGGGCTCGGCGTCGCCTTCCCCGAGGTCGCACGGTCCCTTCGGCCTGGCGTTCCGCTCGTGCTGGCCGGCCAGGTCTTCGGGGTCGCGCTCACCGTCTCCTTCGGTGCGCTCGCACCGGTGCTACGCCGACCTGGCGGCGTGCTGGGCGCGCTCGGGACCCAGTGGATCACTCTCCCTCTCATCGGGCTGGGGCTCTACCACCTCGCCGGTGACGACCTGGTGGGGCTCGGCGCGTTCATCACGGCGGCGTCACCTGCAGAGATCACGAGTGCGCTCCTCGCGGTGGTAGCCGGTGGAGCGGCGGCGACGGCTGCGACCCTCATGACCGCCAGCGTCGCGATGGGCTGTGTGCTCACCCCCATGTGGCTGCTCTTGGCGCACGGCCACGTCGATCCCGGCACGCTCGTGCCCGAGCTGTTGCTCTCCGTCGCCCTCCCCCTCGCCGGCGGCGTCACGATAAGGAGCCGGTATCCCGAGCTCGCCGCGCATCGACGACGGTTCCTGGACCTCGCCGGGATCTCGCTGCTCCTCGTCGTCTTCGTGGGGGCAGGCTACGCCCGCCCCGTCCTTGGTTCCGCCCGGCTCGTCGATACCGCGCTCTTCGCAGCCTTGCTCGTCGCCGGAGGCGCCGTCGTGGCGGTCGCCTTCGGTCGGTTCGTGCCCGGATCCGGGTCGCAGCGTCTCGGCCTTGCCTTTCCTATCGGCATGCGAGAGTTCGGGATCTCCACCGCGCTTGCCGTCACCATCGCCCCACGTGCCGCCGGGTTCGCCGGCGTCTACGGCGTCATCATGATGGTCGTCGCCGCCACGATCGCGAGCATCTCCCGGCGACGTGGCTGGAGCGGTCGGAGAGCCACGGGCGACCTCTCATGAACCGGTGTCGTCGCCGGTGGCTGGTCTCGTTGCAAGCTCGAGGGAACTTGGAGATCACGGCAGAGCCAGGCACGACACTGAGCGGCTGATCGCCGTGCCCGGTTCGCGTCACGCCATGGGCGCGACCACCATGGCCGGGTCGACCCGCCGGACCACGTCGCCGCTCGGTCCGGCTCGATCGACGAAGTCCCGGGCGCGGAGGCACACGACGTCTTCGACGAGCGAGTCTCGAGGCGGCGCGAGAACTGGCACGCTCGCCCTCTCCCGCCGGTGTGGCGGCCGTCGTCTGCGGCGAGGCAGTCCTTCGCGCCGTTCTCTTCGGCCTCGGCCAGAGCGGGCCGATCCGAGGGCAGCTCGTCCACCACTCCAGGAGCCGACACCCGCGCCCAGGCGCCGAGCGCGCGGCGAGGATGGAGCGAGGTGGAGCGCCGGCTCACCGAGCTTTGAGACCGTAGGGAAGATCGGCTCCGTCTTCGATCTCGATCAGCCGGTTGTACTTGGCGACCCGCTCACCACGTGCCGGCGCCGCTCTTCATGTGGCCGCACCCGGTGCCGACCGCGAGATCAGCGATGAAGTCGTCCACGGTCTCGCCCGACCGGTGGGAGACGAATTGGCCGTACCCGGCCTCATGACAGACGCGCATGGCGTCGAGGGCCTCGGTGACGGTGCCGATCTGGTTCACCTTGATGAGCGAGGCGGTCGCGACCTTGCGGGAGATCGCCTCGGAGATGATCGCCGGGTTCGTGCAGAAGATGTCGTCCCCCACGAGCTCGACGCTCTCTCCGAGACGTGCGGTGAGCTGCTCCCAGCCATCCCAGTCCGACTCGGCCAGGCCGTCCTCGAGCAGCCAGACCGGGAAGCGCTCGACGATCTCCACGTAGCGCTCGATCATCTCGTCGGTCGTGAGGGACTCCCCGGCGACGCGGTAGGAGCCGTCGCGGTAGAGCTCGCTCGAGGCAGGGTCCATCGCGAGCGCGACGCCGTGGCGCCCGGGCTGGTACCCGGCGTCGCTGATGGCCTCCATGAGCAAGGTGAGCACCTCTTCGGGGCTCGTGATCTCCGGCGCGAACCCGCCCTCGTCGCCGAGCCCCGCCGACAGGCCCCGGCCGAGGAGCAGCTTGCGCAGCGCGGCGTAGATCTCGGCCCCGGCCCGTATCGCCTCGGCCGCGCTCGGCGCGCCCAGAGGCGCGAGCATGAACTCCTGGAAATCCAGCTCGTTGGGTGCGTGCACACCTCCGTTCACGACGTTGAAGTGCGGGACCGGCAGCCGAGGCGCTTCGAGAGACCCTGCGAAGCTCTGCCACAGAGAGCGCCCGGCGACGGAGGCGAAGGCTCGTGCCGCGGCCATGGACACGCCCACGACCGCATTGGCCCCGAGGCGCGATTTGTCCGCAGTGCCGTCGAGCTCGAGCAGCGCCGCGTCGAGGTCGGACAAGGTGTCGAAGGACCGGCCGGACAAGGCGTCACGGATCTCTCCGTTGACGGCGGCCGCGGCCTCGAGGACGCCTTGTCCCGAAAAGCGCGTTGGGTCGCCGTCGCGGCGTTCGACTGCCTCGCGCGAGCCGGTGGACGCTCCTGCCGGCACGCCGGCCTGCGCACGCACCCCTTGGCTCGCCACGAGCGTGACCGCGAGGGTCGGCCGAGCCCTCGAGTCCAGGATCTCCATTGCGTGCAGCTTCTCCACGGTGATGCCCACGACGCCTCCTCTTTCTGTCTGTGTCCCACCATCTTGGTCCCACCCTCTTGCGCCAAGGGCCGTCGGCGCCGGCCCGCCGAACCTCACGAACGTGCAGCTCCGGGCACCGTTGCACCGCTTCGGTGTTGCACGCCAGATCTCGGATCCACCGCCCATCACGGATCCGCGTCGCCGATCAGCGATCAGGGTCGACGTCGCCAGCCGGAGGTAGTCTGAACCCGGCGATGGAGCTCGCCGTCGAACGCCCGGCGCTGGGGAAGCTCGGCTGCGGGCTGACTTGCCGAACGGTCGGCTGCGCAGCGCTACCACGTCGCCGTGCTCGGTGAGCTCGAGCGCGGCAAGTCGACGCTCGTGAACGCGCTGATCGGGCATCCTGTGCTCCCGTCGGGAGTCGTGCCCGTGACCACCGTGGTGACCGAGGTCCACTTCGGCGAGCCGCGCGACGCAGCGCTGGTCCTCTTCGAGGATGGGACCGCTCAGGAGACCTCCCTCGAGGAGGTGGCCCGCTTCGTGCGCGAGCGGGAGAACCCGGGCAACAAGTTCGGCGTCCGTCGAGTGGAGGTGCACGTGGGGACGCCGTTGGGGGCCTCGGGCGTCGTGCTCGTGGACACGCCGGGGGCCGGATCGGTCAGCGAGCGTCAGACGCAGGTGGCCAGAGAGGCCCTCTCGGACAGCGACGATCGCTCGCGCTCGGCACGGCGGCAGAGGTCGAGCTCCTCGTCGGCGGGTGCCCGTTGGAGTCCGAGGCCGACGGGTGAGGGCCCGGACGCTCGAACCCCTTCAGACCACGAGCACCGGGCAGGGATGGCGCGCCAGCAACCCCTCGACGGAACGGCCGAGGCCCCGGTGCGTCGGACGCTCGCGGCCGTGGTTCCCCACGACCACGAGGTCGAAGCCGTGCTCCTCCGCGTGCTGTGCGATCGCCCGTGCCGGGTCGTCTGCGAAGACGACCTTCGTGGACTGCGTCCGCCCGTGCTCTGGGCCGACCAGGCGCTGGAGCCCCTCGGAGAGGTGGTCGCGTTCGGCCGCCTCGGCACGCGCGAGCTCCTCGGGGGTCTCGACGTGCGCGGGAGGGCGGACGACGACCAGCACGTAGACGTCGCCGTCGACCTCCTCCGCGAGCGCGATGGCGGTCCGGAGCGCGTCCTGCGCCTCCTCGGATCCGTCATAGCCGACAAGGATGCGTCGGAAAGCCCGTCCGCGTAGCGCGCTCACCTCAGCACCGCGACCACGACGAGCGCGACGACGAGCGCGACGAGCATGTAGGCAACGTAGGCGTTCAACGAGCCCGATTGCAGCCGGCGGGCGGCATCCGCCAGCTTGGAGACCATCTTCCATGCGGGCTCGTAGAGGTAGGTCTCGACCGGCTCGACCACCTTCGTGCGGGTCTCGACGTGCGCAACGCCTGCTGGCGCGCCACCCAGGGAGGCGGGCTCGCTCGCGGCGTCTCCCCCGAGCCCACCGGGCGGCCTGACGCGGCGCGTCCGTTCGGTGCCGAGCACGTTGGCGAGCACGTAGCGCACCGGGTTCGCGAAGCCGAACGCGCTGTACGACGACGGACCGGCGACCCCCGCGCTCGCCGAGCGCCACGCAGGCACCTTCCGGACGCGAAAGGCCCGGCCGCGCGAGGCGAGCGCTGCCATCAGCGCGGCGCCCAGGCACGCGGCCGGCAGCACGATCCACAGCCAGGATGGCGAGAGGATCGAGAACCCGTGGTAGACGGGCTGGAGCACCCAGGGCGACCTGAGCGCCTGCAACGCCGCCGAGCGGGGGACGAGGGGTCCCAGCCCCCGGGCGACGAAGCGGACTTCCCAGGGGCTCACCACCGCGAGGCCGACGCACCCGAGGGCGAGGACGACGAGCCCGGCCCTTCCCACCGGGCCCGCCTCCGCCGAAGCCGGCGCGGAGCCCGAGGGACGTCCGAGGAAGGTGAGGCCGAGGACGCGGAGGAACGCGAAGGCGGCGAGCCCCGTCGTCAGCGCGACAAGCGCGCCGGCGCCCGCGAGCCCGAGGCGGAGCGCGAGCCCCGACAGGCGGAACTGCTGCATGAGCGCTTCGAGCACGAACCACTCCGAGACGAACCCGATGGTGGGCGGCAGGCCGGCGAGCGCGACGGCGCCGGCGGCGAAGGCCGCCCCGCTCCAGCGCAGCCGGCGCCCGACGCCACGCAGCGCGTCGAGGTCGTCTCTGCCGGCACCCACCTCCACGAAGGCGAGCGAGCAGAACACAGTGGACTTCGCGACCGCGTGGGCGACGACCTGGAGCGACGCGGCGACCAGACCGACCACCTCGAGGGTGGGCGAGCGTGCGGCCACGCCGGTCAGCGCGACGCCGTAGGCGGTGAGGATGATGCCCGCGTGCTCCACGCTCGAGTACGCCACCACGCGGCTCAGCCGGGACTGCACGCCGGCGAACAGGACGCCGAGAAGGGCCGTGAGGCCACCCGCCAGAAGGACGCCGATCACGAGCCAGACCGGCGGACGCCCGAGGACGCCCAGGAACCGCCACAGGCCGTAGACGCCGACGTTCGCGGCGACACCGGCCATC
>JAJYMD010000176.1 GCA_021787255.1 Actinomycetes bacterium
GCCCTCGGGCGCAGCGGTCCGGGGTAGGCGACGTCCCCACTTCCGGCGCGGCGGCAGGCGGGGTAGGCGACGTCCCCACTTCCGGCGCGGCGGCAGCGGCGCCGCCCCGATCCTCCAGAAGGGCCTGGAGCCCGTACGCGAGGTTCCGAGGGAGTGCCTGGAGCAGCGACGCGACGCGCGCGAGCGACGCCTGGAGCGCACCGGCGAACTGGGCGAGCAGCACCTCACGTGGCGGAAGGTCCGCGAGCGCCCCGAGCTGCGCCGGGGAGAGCAACACGCCGTCGAGCATCCCGCCCTTCAGCACCAGACGCGGGTTCGTCCGTCCGAAGTCGCGCAACGCCTTCGCGACCGAGCTCACGTCCCCGTGGACGAAGGCGATCGCCGTTGGGCCGACGAGCAGCTCCTCGAGCTGCGCATGGGGACTGCCGTCGATCGCCCGTCTCACGAGCGTGTTCTTGAAGATCTTGTACTCGCCCCCGGACGCGTGCAGGTTCTTCCGCAAGGCCGCGAGATCCGCGACCGTCAGCCCTCGGTACTCGGTGACGACCGCGGCGCTTGCCTCGGCGAGGCGGGTGCGCACCTCGTCGACGACGGCAACCTTCTCGGGCCTCGGACTGTCCATCGTTCCTCCACACCTGGCTGCGCTGCGCTCCGGTGTGCGACGGACCAGGCCGGTGCCTGGAAAGCGTCGCCTCGTCAGGCGGACCCGGAGGTCCCTTCCGCGCCCTGGAGCGCACCGGAGGTCTGCGGCGACCAGAAACTCGTTGCCCGCCCGGAGGCAGGCTGTCGCCGAGAGGATACCAGAGGGCGTCAGTGGGTGGCTGCCAGCTCTTCTTCGAGCTCGCGGGCCCGGGCGGGGTCGATGCGCACCCCGGGGCCCATGGTCGACGAGAGGGTCAGCGCGAGGAGGTACCGGCCCTTCGCCGCTGCAGGCTTCGCCCGGACCAGCTCTTCGACGACCGCATGCACGTTCGCCGCAAGGTCGCCCTTGGCGAAGGAGACCTTGCCGACGGGAAGATGCACGTTGCCGACCTTGTCGGTGCGGTACTCGACTCGGCCGCCCTTGAATTCGGTGACCGCCCTGCCGACGTCGTTCGTGACCGTCCCCGTCTTGGGGTTCGGCATCAGGCCGCGAGGGCCCAGGATCCGGCCGAGGGTCCCCACCTGCCCCATCAGATCTGGGACCGCGATCGCCACGTCGAAGTCCAAGAATCCCTGGTCACGGATCCGCGCCACGAGGTCGTCGGCCCCCACCACGTCCGCACCTGCGGCCCTGGCCTCTGCGGCCTGCTCGCCGGCCGCGAACACCGCGACCCGGACAGGCTTGCCCGTGCCGGCGGGCAGGCTGAGCGTCCCCCGGACGATCTGGTCGGCCTTGCGGGGGTCCACGCCCAGGCGCACCGCGAGCTCGACGGTCTCGTCGAACTTGGCCGACGCCATCGACTTCACGAGGTCGATGGCGTCACCCACCCCGTAGAGCGCGCCATGGTCGTAACGGCCGTTCAGTGACCGGTAACGCTTGCCGTGCTGGCCCATTCGGTCAATTCCTCCGTCTCCAGCGCGCCGGTTCAGCCGGCGACCGCGATGCCCATGGATCGGGCGGTGCCGGCGACCTGCTTCTTGGCCGCTTCGAGGTCGTCGGTGTTCAGGTCGACGAGCTTCGTGCGAGCGATCTCCGCGAGCTGCTCGTCGGAGATCGTGCCGACCTGGGAACGGCCGGTGGTGGCCGCTCCCTTCTCGACGCCGGCAGCCTGACGCAAGAGCACCGGCGTGGGCGGCGTCTTCAGCACGAAGGTGAAGGAGCGGTCCTCGTAGATCGTGATCTCGACGGGAACGACCGTCCCGCGCATGGACTCGGTGGCCGCGTTGTACTGCTTGGTGAACTCCATGGTCTGGACCCCGTGCGGACCGAGCGCGGTGCCGACCGGGGGGGCAGGGGTCGCCTGCCCGGCCTGCAGCTGGATCTTCACCACGGCGAGAACGCGCTTGCGCGGAGGCATTCGAGGATCTCCTTCGGACTCAGAGCTTGGCGACCTGGCTGAACTCGAGCTCGACCGGCGTCTCCCGGCCGAAGATGTTCACGAGCACTTTCAGCTTCAGCTGGTCCTCGTTGATCTCGGCGATCTGTCCGGAGAAGTCCGCGAACGGGCCCTCCTTCACGCGCACCGTCTCGTTCACCTCGTACTCGAGCTTCGGCCGCCGCTGCTTGGCAGGCGCCTGGACACCCTCGGGCTTCACCTGGAGGATGCTCTCGACCTCACGGCGCGACAGCGGGGTCGGCTTGGTGCCGGGACCGACGAACCCGGTCACCCCCGGCGTGTTGCGGATCGCACCCCAGGTGTCGTCATCGAGATCGCTCCGAACGAGCAGGTAGCCGGGGAACACCTTCCTCTGGACGGTCACCCGCTTGCCGTTCTTCACCTCGACCACGTCTTCCATCGGGACGACGATCTCGTAGACCCGGTCCTCCATCCCACGGGACGCGATGACGTTCTTCAGGTTCGAGGAGACCTTGTTCTCGTAACCCGAGTACGTGTGCACCACGTACCAGCGACCAGGCCGGTCGTAGGGGCTCGGGACGTAGGCGGTCTCCTCTTCCTCCTCTTCGTCGTCGTCGTCTTCGTCGGCGAGCGCCGCGGCCTCGACCGGCGGGATCTCGTCGGCATGGACCACGTCCGACTCGGCGGCCGGCGCAGCGCCACCAGGCGCGCCGTCGGCCGCGCCGGGGTCTTCCCTGAGGTCGGTGTCGAGTGTCACGTGCTGGCCGCTCACTTCTGGAACATGAAGAACACGCCCTTGCCGAAGACGTAATTCAGCAGGAAGATCAGCGCGATCATGATCACCAGCGTGAAGAAGACGACCAGCGTGTAGTTGACCATCTCGGCGCGGCTCGGCCACGCGACCTGCCGCAGCTCGTCGCGGATCTCCCGGGCGAACTGGACGGGGGTCGTCCGCTGCCGAGCCTGCTTCACCTCGCGCGGCGCCGCGGCGACGTCCCCGATGGCGAAGGCGTCCCTGCCCAGCTCCGCTCCGTCGGTCATCGTCCTGCCTCGCTGGTCG
>JAJYMD010000232.1 GCA_021787255.1 Actinomycetes bacterium
TGGGAGAGGGGCGCCCGTCGTTCCGATGCCGCCCAGGGCTCGGTCCGCCGGCGTCACCGGCGTCACCGGGGCAGCTCGTCCAGCGCGTCCAGCCCGTCCATCCCTGGTGGCGTCGCCGAAAAGCCCTGCGCGAGTCGACGTGGTCGCCATCGGCGTCTCCACCGGTGGCCCGGTGGCGCTGGAGCGGCTCTTCGCCGACCTGCCTGCCGACCTTCCCGTGCCCGTGGTGGTCGTCCAGCACATGCCCCCCCTCTTCACCGACATGCTGGCGAAGCGCCTGGATGCCAAGTGCCCGCTCCAGGTCGCCGAAGGTGCGGAGGGAGCGGCGCTGGTGCCCGGCCGTGCGTGGATCGCACCCGGCGACCACCACCTCACCGTCGTGCGTGAGAGCCGAGGGGTCCATCTCCACGTCAGCCAGGAACCGCCGGAGAACTCGTGCCGTCCCGCCGTCGACGTGCTCTTTCGCTCGGTGGCCGACGCGTACGGCTCGAACGTGCTCGCCGTCGTGCTGACCGGCATGGGTCAGGACGGCCTCCGCGGCGCCGAGCGGATCGTCGAGGGCGGTGGGACGGTCCTCGTCCAGGACCAGGCGACCTCGGTGGTCTGGGGCATGCCGGGCTTCGTCGCCGGAGCGGGGCTGGCGGACGAGGTCCTGCCCCTCGACCTTCTCGGCGGGGAGATCGTCGAGCGTGTGCGCCGCGGGCAGCGCGGCCCGCTCCCTGCGGGCAGGGAAGGCGCAGCTGGGGGCAGTGCGGCAGGCCTGCGGGCAGGAGGACGGGCATGAGCGCCGCGTTGCGCGCCGAGATGGAAGGGAAGACGTCGCCGGCGGAGGTCGCCGTTGCCTTTGCCTACTTGCGAGATCTGGTGCGGCAGCGTTCCGCGATGGCGATCGGAGACGACAAGGGGTACCTCGTCGAAGCTCGGTTGGCGGACCTGGCCCGCCGGCGGGGTCGGTCGTCCGTGTGGGACTTCTTGCTCTGGCTGCGTTCTCAGCCCCTCGGGCAGGACCACACCGCGGTCGTCGAGGCGATGACCACCAACGAGACCTCGTTCTTCAGGGACCCGGGCGTGTTCGACGGGATCCGCGAGGTCGCCCTCCCCGAGCTGCTCGCCCGTCGGGCGACCGAGCGGCGCCTGTCGGTGTGGTCGGCGGCATGCTCGACCGGCCAGGAGGCCTACAGCCTGGCCATGCTCTTCGCCGAGCATGCTGCGCTGGTGGGGAGCTGGGACGTGCGCATCCTGGCCACCGACCTCACCAGCGCGGTGCTCGACCGGGCGCGCGCCGGCCGGTTCACGAAGCTGGAGGTCAACCGAGGGCTCCCGGCGAACCGCCTGCTCCGGTGGTTCGCACAGGCCGGTACCGACTGGGAGGTCCTACCGGAGCTCCGCAAGTCGATCGAGTTCCGTCAGCTGAACCTGGTGGGCCCGTGGCCCCACCTGCCGGCGATGGACCTGGTGCTGCTCCGAAACGTCCTCATCTACTTCCCCGTGGCGACCAAGAAGCAGGTGCTCGCCCAGGTGCGCACCGTGCTCCGGCCGGACGGCTACCTCATCCTCGGGAACGCGGAGACGACCCTGAACCTCGACGACCGCTTCGAGCGCGTCGAGCTGAAGGGGTCGACGGCGTTCCGGCTCATCAGCGGTTAGGAGGCAATCCCGTGACCATCACCCACGACGAGCTGCGTTCGATCATGGACGCCATCTGGCAGAGCCTGCTGGGCTCGAGCCTGACCTCCGCCGAGGCGGCCGGCGAAGAGTCACGCCCCCGCGTCGTCGGCCGTGTCGAGATCTCCGGCGGCTGGGAGGGGGTCGTGACCATCGACTGCGACGCGGAGCTCGCAGCCGACGTCGCCGCGGCCATGTTCGGTCTCGACGAAGGCGATGCCGCGCCCGACGAGATCCGCGACGCCCTGGGCGAGCTGGCCAACATGGCTGGCGGGAACATCAAGTCGCTGCTGCCGGGGCCCTCACAGCTCGGGCTCCCGGTGGTGAGCGACGACGTCGAGCCCGCCACCGTTCCCGGCGACGCCGCGCCCCTGCACAGCGTGGCCTTCGATGTCGACGGCAAGCACGTCCGCCTGAACGTCTTCGAGGTCAGCAGCCGCTGAGCGCGTCCGGATGCCGACGCCCCACCCGAAGGGGGTTCCGCCTTCGGCGCCAGCTCACGACCTGCAACCGACATGCGCCGGCCACCTGCAGCCGACACAGCTCACACGCAAAAAAAAGGGAGAGACATCCATGAGCCAGCTGACCCTCACCCGACGCTCCTCTCAGGGGGCCCGTTCGGGCCCTCTCGCGAGGATGGACGGGCTTCGTGCCATGCTCGACAGCCTCGAAGCGAACGTCTTCGCCGCTGACGAGAATTTCACGCTCATCTACGCGAACCGCCGCGCCCTGCGGACCGCACGGTCGATCGAGCACTCGATCCGAGAGGCGTTCGGCCTGGGCGCCGACGAACTGGTCGGAGGCTCGATCCACCGCTTCCACCGGGACCCGGCAAGGGTCGAGCGCATCTTGCGCGACCCGTCGAACTTTCCCCACGAAGCGACGTTCACCTTCGGGGAGGTCACGCTCAAGACGACCATCAACGGCATCTTCGGTCCGGATCGTCAGCTCTACGGATACATCGTGAGCTGGGACGACGTCAGCCAGCAGGAGAAGATCGAGATGCTGGTCCGTCAGGTGGCAAGCGAGCTCGCCGGCGCGGCCACGCAGATGGCGAGCTCCTCGGCCGAGCTGCGGACCATCGCGGACGAGACCGCCGGCCAGGCGCCGTCGTCGGCAAGCGCCACCGAGGAGATGAACGTGAGCGTCGCCGAGATCGCACGCACCACCGCGTCCACCGTTGCCTTGGCCCGCGAGGTGGTCGAGGCGGTGACGGGCTCTGGCGCAGCGATGGAGAAGCTCAGGTCGAGGACCGAGGAGATCGGCGGGATCGTGGACATGATCACGAAGATCGCCGAGCAGACGAACCTGCTGGCCCTGAACGCCGCCATCGAGGCGGCGCGGGCCGGTGAGGCCGGGCAAGGCTTCGCTGTCGTCGCCAGCGA
>JAJYMD010000490.1 GCA_021787255.1 Actinomycetes bacterium
CCTGTCCTCCGACCGCTTCCACCGGCCCCGGGCCTGGACGGGCGCGGGGACAGCTTCGTCGTCGGGCCTTCGGGCCCGCTGCAGGGGACGCTTCGGGCTGGCGGCGCCAAGAATTCGGTGCTCAAGCTGATGGCGGCGACCCTCCTCGCCGAGGGTAGGCACGTGCTCACGAACGTGCCCGAGATCCTCGACGTCGAGATCATGGCGGACATGCTCCGTGCCCTCGGCGCCTCGGTCACCTGGGAGGCCCGAGGGCGCCTGGTCGTGGACTCGCCGGCGGCCACACAGCTGGTGCCCGAGGCGCCCTACGAGCTGGTCGACCGGATGCGGGCGTCGATCGTCGTGCTCGGCCCCCTGCTCGCGCGCTGCGGGCGGGCCAAGGTCTCGATGCCCGGCGGTGACGACTTCGGCGGACGTCCGATCGACTTCCATCTCGGCGGTCTCGGGCACATGGGCGCGCGGTTCGAGACGCTGCACGGGGACGTCGAAGGCACCGTCGACGAGGATGCCGGAGGCCGCCGCCTGGTCGGGGCGCACGTCGTGCTCGAGTACCCGAGCCACACCGCGACGGACAACATCCTCATGGCGGCGGCGCTCGCCAAGGGCACGACCGTCATCGAGAACGCCGCGCGCGAGCCCGAGGTGTGCGACCTCGCCGCGTACCTCACGGCCATGGGCGCGAGGATCCGCGGCGCCGGAACGTCGCACGTGGAGGTGGAAGGCGTAGAGGAGCTCTCGCCCTCCGTCCACAGCGTCGTGCCCGACCGCGTCGTCGCGGCGACGTACCTGGCTGCAGCGGGCCTGTGCGGCGGGGAGGTCGTCGTCGAGGACGCCCACATCGACCACATGACCATGCTCGTCCGCAAGCTCGGCGCGATGGGGGTGGCCGTCGAGCAGCGGCCCGAAGGAGTGGTCGCGACCGGCGCAGGCCGGCTGCGCGCCGTCGACGTCGCCACGCTTCCGTACCCGGGCGTCGCCACCGACTACAAGCCGTTGCTGATCACGATGATGACCGTCGCCGACGGGGTGTCGATCGTGACGGAGAACCTGTTCGCGGGACGGTTCCGCTACATCGACGAGCTGCGGCGCATGGGAGCCGACGTGAGGACCGAAGGGCACCACGCCGTCGTGCGCGGCGTGCCGCGCCTGTCGGGCGCCAGGGTGCGAGCGACCGACATCCGCGCCGGCGCGGCCTTGGTGCTGGCCGGCCTCGTCGCCGATGGCGAGACCGTCGTGTCCGACGCGCACCACGTCGACCGCGGCTACGAGGACCTCGCCGGCGCCCTCGCCTCGGTCGGCGCGCCGGTCCAGCGGCGTTGAGCCCCCGCCACCCGACACCCGGCCAGCTGCTCGCTGCAGCGGTCGCGGGGGACCGGGTCGCGCTCGCGCGGCTGGTCTCGATCGTCGAACGCGGAGGTGCGCCGGGCGGCGAGGTCGCCCGCCTCGCGTACGCTGCCACGCCCCCCTACACGGTCGGGATCACGGGCGCGCCCGGGTCGGGCAAGTCCACGCTCACGAACCAGCTCGTGAGCGTGGCGCGTCGCGGCTGGCCTCCGGCGGGCGAGCGGACGGCGCTCGAGCCGGTCTCCCAGGTCGGCGTGCTCGCGATCGACCCGTCGTCGCCCTTCTCGGGAGGGGCGATCCTCGCCGATCGTGTCCGGATGCAGGAGCACGCGACGGACCCGTCGGTCTTCATCCGCTCCATGGCGACGCGTGGGCATCTCGGAGGTCTCGCCCTCGCCGTTCCCGACGCCGTGCGCGTGCTCGGCGCAGCCGGTCTCCCGCTCGTCATCGTCGAGACGGTCGGAGTGGGACAGATGGAGGTGGAGGTGGCGTCGGCCACGGACACGACCGTGGTGGTGGTCACGCCGGGCTGGGGCGACGCGATGCAAGCGAGCAAGGCCGGGCTGCTCGAGGTCGCGGACGTGTTCGTCGTCAACAAGGCCGACCGACCGGGCGTCGACGAGGCCCGCCGCGACCTCCAGCAGATGCTCGACCTTTCGGCGCCTGCCGATTGGCGCCCGCCCGTGCTCCCGACCGTCGCGACCGCCGGCAGCGGCGTCGCCGAGCTCTGGGCGACCGTCGCCGGGCACCGCGCGCACCTGGAGCAGACGGGCGCGCTGGAGAAGCGGCGCGAGGCGCGCCTCTCCCAGGAGCTGCGCCGCGTGCTGGCCGCCCGCCTGCTCGAGGAGGTGGGCGGCCTCGCCACGGGAAGCGGGTTCGCCGACGCGGTCCGCGCGATCGCCGATGGAAAGCTCGATCCGTACCGTGCGGCAGAGGACCTCCTCGCCGGTCGGCGCCCGAGCGGCGGGACGGCGCCCGAGCGGCGAGCCGGCGCCCGAGCGGCGAGCCGGCGCCCGAGCGGCGAGCCGGGATGAGCGCGACCGTTCCCTCGGGGAGCTCCGGCGATCCCTCCCACCACTGGTTCCAGCACACGGTCTTCTACGAGGTGCTCGTCAGGGGGTTCTTCGACGCGAACGACGACGGGACCGGGGACCTCGCCGGTTTGCGCGCGAAGCTCGACTACCTGCAGTGGCTCGGGATCGACTGCCTGTGGCTGCTGCCGTTCAATCCCTCTCCCATGCGAGACGGCGGTTACGACGTGAGCGACTTCTTCCAGGTGCACCCCGACTACGGCACGATCGGCGACCTGGTCGCGCTCGTCGAGGACGCGCACCGACGGGGGATCCGCGTGATCGCGGATCTCGTGATCAACCACACGAGCGACCAGCACCCGTGGTTCGTCGAGTCACGCTCCAGCCGGACGAACCCGAAGGCGGACTGGTACGTCTGGAACGACGACGACAAGCGCTGGCCGGAGGCAAGGGTCGTGTTCGCAGA
Source organism: Actinomycetes bacterium (assembly GCA_021787255.1). Next base: position 2,842 of record JAJYMD010000490.1, read on the forward strand.
CGTGGAGCGCTCGAATTGGACCTTCGACGACACCCGAAAGCAGTACTACTGGCACCGCTTCTACTCCCACCAGCCCGACCTCAATTACGACAACCCCGAGGTCGCTGAAGCAATGCTCGAGGTCGTCCGGTTCTGGCTGGACCTCGGGCTCGACGGGTTCAGGCTCGACGCGGTCCCGTACCTCTTCCAGCGCGACGGGACGAGCGGC
>JAJYMD010000265.1 GCA_021787255.1 Actinomycetes bacterium
CGTGCAGATCGACCCGGGCGACCTCAAGATCGACGTCTACCGCTCGACTGGCCCGGGCGGCCAGTCGGTGAACACCACCGACTCCGCCGTGCGGATCACCCATCTGCCGACCGGGATCGTCGTGTCGATGCAGGACGAGAAGAGCCAGATCCAAAACCGCGCGAAGGCGATGACCGTGCTGCGGGCCCGCCTGCTCAAGGCCGAGCAGGACCGGCGTGCGCACGCGCTCGCCGCGCAGCGCAGGAGCCAGGTCGGTGGCGGCGGGCGGTCCGAGAAGATCCGTACCTACAATTTCCGAGAGAACCGCGTGACCGATCACCGGCTGAACCTGACCCTCTACAAGCTCGACCAGGTCCTCGAGGGCGACCTGGACGAGCTGACCGAGGCGCTGATGGCCGACAAGCGCGCGCGTCAGCTCGCCGGCGACGCGCAGTGACGACGCGCGCAGTGACGACGCGAGCGTCGCTGCAGGCCGGGCTCGCCGGTCGGCTGGGGTCGGCGAACGAGGCGCGCTGGATGCTGGAGGAGGTGCTCGGCCCCGACGGGCACGCGGACGAGGCCGCCGTGCGCGCGCTGAGCGAGATGGCGGCGCGCCGGCTCGCAGGCGAGCCGCTCCAGTACGTGCTGGGCGCATGGGCGTTCCGGGCTCTGGACCTCTCCGTGGACCGTCGGGCGCTCATTCCGAGGCCCGAGACCGAGCAGGTGGTCGAGGTGGCCCTCGGCGAGGCACGCCGTTTCGCCTCGACGCTCGGCACACAGGGCAAGAAGCTCCTCGTGGCCGACCTCGGGACCGGGAGCGGCGCCATCGCGCTGTCGATCGCCGCCGAGCTCGGCGCCGATCGCCCGGCGCTCAAGGTGGTCGCGACCGACGTGGACCCCGGCGCGCTCGAGCTGGCGGAAGCCAACCTGCGGCGGGTGGCGCGCCGCCGTCCCCACGTTGCCGCCCAGGTGGAGCTCCGTCGCGGAAGCTGGTTCGAGGCGCTGAGGCCGGGGTGGCGGGGGAGCTTCGCGCTCGTGGTCGCGAACCCCCCCTACGTGAGCGCCGAGGAGTGGGAGACCCTCGAGCCGGAGGTCCGCTGCGAGCCCTACGGCGCGCTCGTCGCGCAGGACGGCACGGACGGCACGCCGGGGTTCGGCGCGGTCGAGGCGGTGCTGGCCGGCGCCCTCGGGTGGCTCGCGCCGGGCGGCGCGGTGGTCGTCGAGATGGCGCCGCACCATGCCGGCGTCGCACGAGCGCGAGCCACCCGAGCCGGCTACCGCGACGTCCGTGTCGAGCCGGACCTCGCCGGCAGGGCTCGCGCGGTCGTCGGGTGCAGGTGAGCCGGATCGGCGCGCCCGAGGTGGTCGACGCCGCCGACCCGAGGGCGATCGATGCCGCGGCCGCGGTGCTGGAGGGCGGCGGGGTGGTCGCCATCCCGACCGACACGGTCTACGGGCTCGCGGCGCGCATCGACCGACCGGCGGGGACGGCGGCCGTCTTCGCGGCGAAGGGCCGCCCGCCCGGGCTGGCGCTGCCGGTGCTCGTCGGGGGGTGGCGCCAGGCGCACGAGGTCGCGAGCGGCTGGCCGCGTTCGGCGTCGATGCTCGCGGCGCGCTTTTGGCCCGGCGCCCTCACCGTGGTCGTGCCGGTCGATCCCGGTCTGGGCGGCCGGCTCGGGGGGGAAGGGACGAGCGTCGGGCTGCGCCAGCCGCGCCACAAGTTCGTGCAGGCGCTGTGCAGGCGCGCGGGTCCGCTCGCGACGTCGAGCGCCAATCGGCACGGCGCCCCGCCGTGCACCACCGCGGCGCAGGTTCGCGAGGCCTTCGGGGCGGCGGACGTCGCGCTCGTGGTCGACGGCGGCACCTGCGACGGGCAGCCCTCGACGGTGGTCGACTGCACCGTGTCGCCGCCGGTGTGCGTGCGCGAGGGCGGGATCGCCTGGTCGTGGATCGAGGCATCGCTCCGCTGACCGTGTGGCGCTCGGGGAGCGCAGTGCGTGCGCCGGTAGAGTGTCACCATGCCGTCCCCTTCCGGGCCCTTCCCCGACGCAACGCTGCGCGGCGACGCCGAGGTGGCTCGCCTGATCTCCGAGGAGGTGGACCGCCAGTCGACGACGCTGCAACTCATCGCGTCGGAGAACTTCACCTCCCCCGAGGTGCTCGCGGCGACCGGCTCGGTCCTCACGAACAAGTACGCCGAGGGCTACCCGCGCCGGCGGTACTACGGCGGCAACCGGGTCGTCGACGAGGTGGAGGAGCTCGCTCGGGAGCGGGCGAGGTCGCTGTTCGGCGCGCCGCACGCCAATGTGCAGCCCCACGCGGGCGCGAACGCGAACCTGGCCGTCTACATGGCGCTCCTCGAGCCGGGCGACACGGTCCTTGCGATGCGTCTCGACCACGGCGGCCACCTGACGCACGGGTCGCCCGCCTCGATCACCTCCAAGATCTGGCGGTTCGTCTCCTACGGCGTGACCCCGGCGTCCGAGGACCCCTCGGAGGCCGGGGAGGTCATCGACTTCGACCAGGTGGCGGACCTCGCCAAGCGCGAGCAGCCGAAGCTCATCGTCGCAGGCTCGACGGCCTACAGCAGGATCATCGACCCCGAGCCCTTCAGGGAGATCGCGGACGCCTGCGGCGCGCTGTTCATGTTCGACATGGCGCACCCCGCGGGTCTCGTGGCCGGCGGGGTGCACCCGAGCCCGGTCGGGGTCGCCGACGTGGTGACCCTCACCACCCACAAGACGCTGCGCGGTCCGCGAGGGGGCGCGATCCTGTGCCGCGCCGACCTCGCGAAGGCGATCGACGGCGCGGTGTTCCCCGGGCTGCAGGGTGGGCCGCTCGAGCACGTGATCGCCGCGAAGGCCGTCGCGTTCGCCGAGGCGCAGGAGCCGGCGTTCCGCGCGTACGCGGCCCGGGTGGTCGACAACGCTCGCGCGCTCGGCGCCGCGCTGGCAGCCGAGGGGTTCCGGCTCGTGTCGGGGGGCACGGACAACCACATGCTGCTCGTGGACCTTCGGCCCTTCGACGCCCACCTGACGGGCAAGGTGGCCCAGGAGGTGCTCGACCGGGC
>JAJYMD010000386.1 GCA_021787255.1 Actinomycetes bacterium
CCGAGCTTGCACAGTTCGAGCACCGCGAGGAAGTGCACGATCACCTCGATCCGAGCAGCGAGGTGCGCGGTGAGCTCGCGAAAGGACACCCTGCCGCGGCCGGGAAGCGTCCTGGCGAGCGACTGGACGGTCTCGGACACCGTGACCGTGTCCACCGTGACGTGCGAGAGGTCGACCCTTGGCACGGGCCGCTCGGCAGTGGCCCGCAGGAACGCCTGGGCGAGCCTTTCCGGGGTGACCCCTTCGAGCAGGTCCGGGGCATGGACGACGAAACCGTCGTCGAGCCCGACCTCCCGAGGGAACGAGCGGGAGGCCTGTTCCGAGAGCGCCACGAACGCGTCCGCCGCCGCGGCGTACGCGCGACACTCGAGGAGGCGCGCCAACAGCAGGTCGCGTTCCTCCCAGCCTTCGAGCTCCTCGTCCTCCTCCACGTCGTCACGACCGGGGAGGAGGCGTTGCGACTTGATCTCAACCAGGATCGCAGCCATGAGCAGGAACTGCGAGCGTGCGTCCAACGACACCGTCTCGGGGCGCTGCTGCAGCACCTCGACGAAGCCGTCCACCACCGGGGCGAGCGGGACCTCCAAGACGTCCACCTCGTGGGTGTTCACCAGGTGCACCAGCAGGTCGATCGGCCCAGCGAACACAGGGGTCGCGACGTGCGGCGCGGACCCGGAGAGGGCGTCGAGCGGCGGCGGTGCGGCGACGGTGGCCACCTCCTGGACGTTAGCCCTCGGCTGCGCGCGATCGGTGTATGGCGCGATCGGTGGACGGGCCGGTCGGTGGACGGGCCGGTCGGTGGACGGGCCGGTTGGTGCACGGGCCGGGCGTAGGGGGCAGGAGCGAGGGCAGTGCGGGCGACGGCGCACGCGGTCGTGGCGGCACCCATCCGCGCGCGCCTTACCATGGCACGCCATGCAGCGCGTCTTCTCGGGCGTCAAGCCCTCCGGCGACTTCCACCTCGGCAACTACATCGGCGCGTTCCGCCAGTGGGTCGCCGACCAGGAGGGGCACGACGCGTTCTACTGCGTGGTCGACCTCCACGCGCTCACCGAGGAGATCGACCCCGCGTACCTCCGGCAGAAGAGCTTCGACGCTGCGCTGAACCTCCTCGCCGTCGGTCTCGACCCGGAGGTCTCGACGATCTTCGTCCAGAGCCACGTCCCCGAGCACACCCGCCTCACCTGGCTCCTCGAGTGCACCGCGACGATGGGCGAGCTGCGCCGCATGACGCAGTTCAAGGCGAAGGCACACGGCCAAGAGGCCGTCCGAGTCGGCCTCTTCACCTACCCGGTGCTCATGGCCGCCGACATCCTCCTCTACCAGGCGCAGCGGGTCCCAGTCGGTGACGACCAGCGCCAGCACCTGGAGCTCACGCGGGAGCTCGCGCAACGGTTCAACAACCGCTACGGCGAGACCTTCGTCGTCCCCGAGGCCGCAGTCCCCGAGGTGGGCGCGCGCGTCATGGACCTGCAGCACCCCGAGCGCAAGATGTCGAAGACCATCGACTCGCCCCTCGGCACGATCAACGTCCTGGACGAACCCTCCGAGATCACCCGGAAGGTGAAGAAAGCCGTCACCGACACCGACGGGGAGATGCGCTACGCCCCCGACGAGAAACCCGGGCTCGCCAATCTCCTCTCGCTCATGGCGGTGGCGACCGGGCGCAAGGTGGACGAGGTGGCCGCGGGGTACTCCCGGTACGGAGACCTCAAGCGCGACCTCGCGGAAGCCCTCGTGGAGATGCTCCGCCCGGTGCGCGAACGCGCTGCGGCGCTCGCCTCAGAGCCAGGGGAGGTGGAAGCCGTGTTGCGAGCGGGGGCGGCACGGGCGCACGACATCGCGTCGGTCACCTACGCGCGGGCGGCGGAAGCGATCGGGCTGCTCTCCTGACAGCCTGACGGTGCCGGCAGGCTGGCGCCCTGGTGCGGGCGGGGTGCGGGCCATCGCGGAGCAGGGTCGAGCGTCGCGCGTCGTCAGGCGTGGAGCGTCGCGCGTCGTCAGGCGTGGAGCACGTGGATCCACCAGGTGAGCAGATGTGTGACCACCCACTGCAACGGGCTCGCGTGCGCGAACGACATGAGCACGAGGGCACCGAAGATGATGAGCATCCCGTACGGACGGATCCGGAGGTACCCGGGCCACCACGACGCCGGAAGCAGCCGCTCGACCAGCGCCGAGCCGTCGAGGGGCGGGACGGGGACCATGTTGAAGCAGGCGACCCAGAGGTTGATGAAGCCTGCGTAGAACAGGATGCGGGCTCCGAGTGTGACCTGGACGAAGCCGTTCGTGCCGGCCACGAAGAGGAAGTAGAACGCGACGCCGCAGATCGCCGCGATGAGGACGTTGGTGAGGGGACCTGCGAGGGCGACGAGGACGCCCTCGTTGCGAGGGTGGCGGAGCTTCGAGACGTTGACGGGCACGGGCTTCGCCCACCCGAACCAGCCGAGGCCCGCGATCACCGTGATGATCGGCACGATGATCGTGCCGAACGGTGTGACGTGTCGCAGCGGGTTCAACGTGATGCGTCCTGCCCGCTTCGCCGTGTCGTCTCCGAAGGCCAGCGCCACCACGCCGTGCGCGATCTCGTGGAGGATGACCGACGGGATGAGGACGCAGAAGAGGATGACCTCCGTCGATGTGAGGTGGTGGCTGCGCACGAGGATCGCAACCACGGCGACGATCACGATCAGCCAGATGAGGGATCGCTGGCTGCCCGACCGCGCCGCGCGAGGCGGCCCGGCGCCGTTCGGCGGCTGCGAGCCGTACGGTGTGCGCCAGGCGTGCTGGCGCTGCGGCCCAGACCCCTGCCGAGACTGCCCATTCGACAGAGAGCCAGGCGGGAGGTAGCCGGGCGGCGGGTAACCCGGAGGCGGGTACGGCGGCGGGGGGCCCGGAGGCGGGTAACCCGGCGGCGGGTACGGCGGCGGTGGGGGGCCCGGAGGCGGGTACCGCGGTGGGGGGTACGACGGTGGGGAGCCCGGAAGCGGGTACGGCGGCGGGTAGGAGTCGGGATCGAACCGGCGTTGCTCGGAGCCGG
>JAJYMD010000488.1 GCA_021787255.1 Actinomycetes bacterium
TCGTCACCCACGACGCATCTGAGCTTGTGGCCATTCCCGGCATCGTGGACCACTGGGCGCCAGGTGAGGCGAGCCGACACCGGGTCGAGCGGATCCGGTCGGCGACACGGCCGCGGTGGGCATTCTCCGGCCACTACCACAAGCGGCTGAGCGCTCTCGTCGGGGACGATCGGTCACAGACCCGCTGGGTGGTGCTCGGCTGCGAGAGCAACACGCTCGAAGACCACATGGTGGTCGTTGACATGGCCAGACTGAAAGAGGCCCCGACGCCCGGCGAGCTTCGTTCCGTCGCCTGAGCGAGCCGGCCGGGTTAGAGGGGTAGCATCGGAACCAGGCCACAGCGAGCTGTCGACGCGTGAGCCTCGGGTAGCGGACGGCCTCAGGACCCCTTTCGCCGCCGGTACGCGCGCTGGCTCTGTGATCGCGCACATGACTTGCTGCAGAACTTCACTCCGGTGCTCCAGTTCTGGCCCGATACGCTACGACCGCGCTGACGGACGAATGGCCGACGGCAGGTCTCGTTCGCGCAACAGCGGATCGGTGCCTCTTCCAGCATCAGGTTGAAGAGCTGAGTCGTCAGCGCGCCGACGCAGTCCGTCTCGAGCCTGACCAGTCCGTAGCGATAGGTAGCAGTCCCATGGACTTCTGCCAAGACGCTGACGGCGGGTTGGAGGTGCTGGAGTCCCGTGCGAAGCAGCGCCTGGAACCAAGACCAGGCGAGGCCCTCGGATCCGCCGTAGATCCACTCGAGAGCATCTGTGGGGATTTTCGGGTCAGGGGCGGGTTCAAGGCCCTCTTCGTCCCAAGCTGGTCGCACGGGCTCGCCGACCCCATGCGCGAGGTAGTGGCGTGCCAGGGCGCGCACAGCTCGGAGCCTCCCACCGACCGCTTGCCAAGGCGGGTCCCAGATCGTCTCGAGCACGAGATTGTCGTTGGGCCCCGGGTGATCGGGGATCACTTCGAAGTCGTTGAGCTCGAGGTCGAGGAGTGGCGACCACTCCTCGGTGGACTTTCCGGGGCTGTCGGTCGTCTTCGGCGGCTGGCCCGGGTACGTGAGTCCGCACCTGCGAAGGTCCGTGTCCGTGCGGTCGGTCCAGCCGAGCTCGCGCACCGCCGCGACCACTCCCTCGAGCGTCCCGAGCTCGGCGTCGAACAGCTCGCGCAGCACCGCCTCGGGCGGGAGCTCGATCACCTCGTAGGAGCCGCCTGATCGCAGTGCTCCTTCGTCGGTCACGACGATCTCCTCGTAGCGACGCACGCTCGAGACCGGCAGCGGGATCTCCGGGAACATCCGGTAGCGCGTGATACGACATCGTTGTGCTTCGTCCCTCGACATGTGGACATGGTCCGTCGCAGAATCACCTATGTCAAGTGCGTCGCCGGCGATCCCGGCGAGGAGACGGAGGTGATCCCGATGGCCCTTTCGCTGCAACACGATCAGAACCCAACTGCCCGCATCGTCGACGGTGTGCTCGTGCTCGACGGCTTCGTCGAGTCCGACCCCCTCGTCGTGACATCGCTTGGCGATGTCGACGACCTCGAAGGCGGCGTCCACACCTACTTGCAACTTGCAGCCCGGGCGGCACGAGCAGTCGGTGCATCCCTCGACAGCGGGGTGGTCGAGCGCGCCTTCGAAGCGCTCAGGGGCCAGTTCGACGTCCAGATCAGCTCTGCTGTCGAGCGCATCTCCGGCGCGACGACGGAGCTGCTGGACGAGGAGGGCGGTCGCTTGCCAAGCTTCCTTCGCGCGCTTGAGGTGCGTCTCGCCGAGCAATTCGATGCACTCTTCGACGAGGACTCGAAGTCCTCCGCTCTCGCGGTCATGACGAAGGTGTTCACCGAGGTCGCCCGCGAGCGAGAGCAGGCACTTCGCCGCGCCATCGACCCCTCAGAGCCCGACAGTGCGCTTGGGCGCATGAAGCACGAGCTGCTCGAAGCGATGGGCGAGCAGTTCCGCCTTATGCTCGGCCACGTAACCGACATCGCGGCCGCGGTCGCGAAGAACGAGGGTCGGGCGGAGATCACCGAGATCAGCTCTGCTAAGGGCCGCCCCTACGAGGAGAAGCTGGCAGGGGCGCTTTCCCGACTGGCCGGGCACCACGGTGACAGCGCGGAGCCGGTGGGTGACGAGACCGGCGCCACCGGCCGCAAGCTCGGTGACATCGTCGTTCGGCTTGCCCCGCAGGATTCGGCTGGCCAGGCCCTCTCCATGTTGTTCGAGGCGAAGAACTGGTCGAGACGCCCGAGCGTGCGGAAGGTGCACGACGAGCTCGACCGAGCGATGACGAACCGCCAAGCGGTGGTTGCTATCGAGGTGTTCCCGTCATTGGATGCCTCACCGACGCGCGCTATGTTCTCGCCTTTCGACAACAAGGCGATCGTCGTGTTTGCCGGCGATGACGAGGGGGCGTGGGCGCTCGAGCTCGCCTACCTGTGGGCCCGGACCGAGGCACGGCGTCGTTGTGGCGGGGTCGGCGAGGAGATTGACGTCGCTGGCGCGCTCGCCAACCTGGAGCAGGCCAGCCGAGTGCTCGAACGAATCGTCACAGTCAAGCGCTTCCTCGGTGGGGCGCGCAACCATCTGGACAAGGCGGGCGCTGAGATTGGTGGCCTAGAGGCCGAGCTGCGCGAGGCGCTTGACGCGGCGCGCCGGTCACTTGAGATGGCAAGGCCTCGATAGCTGTAGGCAGTTGGCAAAGGCCAAATGCCGTTACCTATTGAGTTGACGAGGAGCAGCGAGCGGGCCGGCTCTCCGGCGCCTGGAGTGCGGCCAAGCCCGGCGCGTTCTTCCGCCGGGGCCCTCTCCCGAGGTGCTGAGGCTGGCCGGCCCGCTCACTCTCTTGGTTCCGATCGGGGAGAAGAAGTGCGACGCCGTACTCGCAAGATTTGCGAGTACGAGAGAGCTACGGCGGTATCCCTGGCGGATCGTCCACCTCGGCGCCGTGAATCATCCTGTGAAACATGCCCGCCGAGACCCGGATGTGTTGAATAACCCGCACTTATCGGACCCATCTGCGCAGGTGAGGAGTGGTGCCCTC
>JAJYMD010000356.1 GCA_021787255.1 Actinomycetes bacterium
GGGAGATGAGCCGCCCTGGGTTCGATGGAGGCTCGGGCTATTGGATTCCAACCGGTGATCGGTCGGTCTGCTTCGCAGCGTAGAACGTCGCCTCGAACTCCGCCGGCGGCACGTCGGCGCAGTGGCCGTGGAGCCGCTCGTTGTTGAACCAGTGCACCCACGACAGCGTGGCGAGCTCGAGGTGGCTGACGTCGTCGAAGCCGCTCGCGTCCGGTCCGTAGACGCACTCGGCCTTGTAGAGGCCGTTCGTCGTCTCCGCGAGGGCGTTGTCGGCGACTGTCCCGATACTCGGCCGGGGCACCGATCTCCTCCAGGCGCTCGGTGAAGTGAGGGCTCCGGGGGTTTCCGTACACCTGGTCCAGTCGAATCCGTACAGCGATTCCGGAGTTTTCGTACGCCCCGGACGTGAGGAAGAAAGGTGCCGCAGTGCTGGCGTGAGATAGGTGGGGCAGGGCACCCTGACTCGAACAGTCCGCCAAGACGATTCGAGCAGGAGCCCATGCCCCGACCCCATATCAGCATGAGAAAGATCCGCGATCTACTGCGTCTGTGCCTCGGCGAGGGACGCAGCATCCGCCAGGCTGCTGCGTCGCTCGAGATGCCCTTCACGACCGTGAGCGATCATCTGCGACGCGCCAAGGCCGCTGGAGTGACCTGGCCGCTACCCGACGGCCTCGACGACGACGACCTCGAAGCGATGCTCTTCTCGACGCGGGCATCGACGGCGTCACAGCGCCCGGTGCCGGACTGGAAGAAGATCCACGTCGAGCTGCGCCGCCCGCACGTGACCTTGATGCTGCTGTGGATCGAGTACAAAGAGGCCCACCCCGACGGCTACGCCTACAGCCAGTTCTGCGAGCTCTATCGGCGCTGGCGGCGTGGTGTCGATCTCGTGATGCGCCAGGAGCACAAGGCCGGCGAGAAGCTCTTCGTCGACTTCCCCGGCGCCAAGATCCCGGTCTATGACGAGCGAACCGGCGAGGTGCTCTTCGAGGCGGAGCTGTTCGTCGCCGCGCTCGGCGCCTCCTCCTACCTCTACGCGGAGGCTGTTCGCTCCCAGGAGCTCTTGCACTGGGTGACGGCCCATGTGCACACCTTCGAGGCGCTCGGTGGTGTGCCAGCGATCTGTGTCTGCGACAACCTGCGCTCGGGGGTCACGCGCCCGCACCGATACGAGCCGGACGTGAACGCCACCTACCAGGAGATGGCCGCCCATTACAACGTCGCGATCATCCCCGCGAGAAGTTACAAGCCGCGTGATAAGGCGAAGGCAGAAGGGGCTGTGCTTCTTGCCGAGCGCTTCATCATCGCACGGCTGCGCAACGTTCGGTTCACGAGCCTGTCGGCGCTGAACGTCGAGATCGCCCGTCTCGTCTGCTGGATCAACGAACGGCCGTTCAAAAAGATCGACGCCAGCAGGAAGTCGCTGTTCGAATCCCTCGACCGCCCGGCTCTTCGCCCACTTCCAACCACGCGCTATGAGTTCGCGACCTTCCGCCGCGCGAAGGTCGGCATCGACTACCACCTCGAGGTGCGCGCCGATCGGCACTTCTACTCGGTGCCGCACTCCCTTGTCGGCGAGAAGGTCGATCTTCGACTGTCGGCCTCGAGCGTCGAGGTGTTCTTGCGCCACCGCCGAGTCGCCTCCCACGTCCGGAGCTACCGCCCGGGCTTCACGACCGATCCGGCACACATGCCTGACGCGCACCGGCGCCACGGGGAGTGGACGCCGTCGCGCATCGTGTCGTTCGCCGAAAAGACCGGGCCGTCGACCGCCAAGCTCGTCGCCGAGGTGATGGCGGCAAGACGCCATCCTGAGCAGGGCTTCCGTTCGTGTCTTGGGATCGTTCGCCTGGCGGAGCGCTACGGGAGCGAGCGCCTGGAGAAGGCGTCAACCCGTGCACTCGCGCTGCGCTCCTACTCCTACCGCTCGGTCGAGTCGATCTTGAAGAACGGTCTCGACCACCAAGAGCTGGCGGCCGAGGACGCCTGCCAGCGCAGCCTTCCCGTCCACGACAACGTCCGCGGTGCGGACTACTACCAGTGAAAGGAGCCACTGTGCTCGTGAACCCCACGATCGAGGGCCTCTATGCCCTGAAGCTTCCCGCCATGGCCGCAGGTCTCCTCGACCAGCAAGCGTCAGTGCACTACAGCGGGCTCAGCTTCGAGGAGCGCCTCGGCCTCCTCGTCGACAAAGAGCTCACCGAGCGTGAGTCCCGGCGCCTCGAGCGCTACTTGAAGGCAGCGAGGCTCCGCACGACCGCCGTGATCGAAGACATCGACTTCCGGCGCCGTCGGGGCATCGACAAAGGCGAGATCCTCGGCCTTGCTGAGTGCGCGTTCGTCCGCAATCACCACAATGTCGCCGTCGTCGGCCCGACCGGGGTGGGCAAGACCTTCCTCGCCTGCGCGCTCGCGAACGCCGCCATCCGCCGGGGTCACTCCGCCCTGTATCTGCGCGCACCGCGCATGATGGACGAGCTCGCGATCGCCCGGCTCGATGGGCGATTTGCCCGGCTCAGCGCTTCATGGGCGCGCATCGACGTGCTCGTGATCGACGACTTCTTGCTCCGGCCCCTCACGCCGTCCCAAGCTGCCGACGTGCTCGAGGTGATCGAGGATCGCGTCGGACTGCGCTCGACGATCGTCACGAGCCAACTGCCGATCAACCACTGGCACGACGCACTCGGTGAGCCCACGATCGCCGACGCTGTCGCGGACCGTCTGTTGGCGAACTTGCACCGCATCGAGCTCGAGGGCGAGTCGAGGCGTCGATCTGCCGGCGCCCCGGCCGTTGAGCGCCCGACCCGCACGCGTCGGCAGAGCGCCGGAGAGGACGCCGCGAGCGAGGAAGCGACCTCATGAGCGCCCTACCAGCCGATTCGCGTTCCGACGCGTCCTCGGCCACAATGCAGCGACCCACCACGACGACCACCTGGAGGAGGTGAGCTCGGGGCCACCCACATCGGCAGCTGCGCCGCCTTGAACCCCTCGAGTCCGGGGTGTACGAAAACTCCGGACTGGGTGTACGGAAA
>JAJYMD010000354.1 GCA_021787255.1 Actinomycetes bacterium
GCTCGGACTGGTCCCCGTGCTCGGCGTGCGCAGCGGCTGGCGCGGGGCTGCGCTCGGGCTCTCGATCTGTGCCCCCGTCCTGACCAAGCGCGTGCTCGGCAACCATCCCCTGGGACCGCGGGCGGGCTCGGGCTCGCAACGGGCCGAGGCGCGGACGTCGGCAACCGCTCGCTTCTTCTCCCGGCTCCTGTTCGACCGGGAGCCAGGAACGCGGGACGCTGCCGCGCCGGACGGGGACCGGAGCCTTGTCGCCACGTCGTGAGACGATCGTGCGCGCTGACACTGCAGCTAACCCCATGACGCTGCAGGGAAGCTGTCCGAGCGAGATCCGTCCCGGCTCCCAGGACGAACACGCCGGACCCCAGGACGAGGTCGTGGTCGTGACCGACAGCGCAGCGTCCCTCCCGTCCGACGCGGTCGCCGCGCTCGGCGTGCATGTCGTGCCGATGACGCTCGAGGTCGGTGGCTCGGTCTACCCCGACGGCGCGCTCGATCCCGCCGCGGTCGTCCAGCGAGCGTCCCACTTGCGCGTGACCACGTCTGCGCCGAGCCCCGGCGCCTACCTTGAGGCGCTCGCGGCGGCCGGCAGCCGCCCCGTCGTCGTCACGACCGTTGCCCGTCGCACGAGCGCGTCCTACGAGTCCGCGCTCGCCGCGGCCGGCTACCGGCGAGCTGGCCGCGTGGAAGTCGTCGACACCCAGACCGCGGCCGGCGGTCAAGGGCTCGTCGTGATGGCTGCCGCTCGTGCCGCTCGCTCTGGGAACAGCCTCGAGGAGGTGGCGACGACTGCCCGTGCGGTGGCCGCGCGCGTGCGCCTGCTGGCCTTTCTCGAGCAGCTCGACTCCCTTGCGCGCAGCGGGCGCGTGCCGGGCGTCGCCGCGCGTGCCGGACGGTCGCTCGGCGCGCGGGCGGTCTTCGAGCTCACGCGAGGGCGAGTCCGAAGCCGCCGTCCTGCACGCACCCTCGACGGCGCGGTTGGGCGCATCATGGCCGCCTGCACGGCCGGCTCCCAGGCGGGAGCTCGGCTGCGAGCTGCGGTGCTGGAGGCGCAGGCACCATGCGGGGCCGAGGCGCTCTTGGCGGCAGTGCACGAGCTCGCCCCGGATGCAGACGTCTACAGGGCTCCCTTCAGCTCGGTCATGGTCGCCCACACCGGGCCTGGGCTCGCCGGGCTCGCATGGTGGTGGGAACCGAGCCCTCAGTCCCCGAGCCCCCCTGCCTCTTGATCGCCGACCACGCCCTTTGCTGACGCGTGCTCGTCACCGAGCTCTTCACGCGCCCAGCGCGGCGCGTGCCGCTGCGCCCAGGCGACCGTGACCCATCCGCGCAGCATCGAACGGAGCGCGTCCTTGTGGGTGAAGGCCATGACGACGTGGCCGAGGACCACGGCCACGACGAGGAATGCGAGAACCTCGTGCACGAACGTCGCCCCCGTGCGCCATCCCACCGGGAAGAGGCCGAACCACTTCATGACGATCCCGGTGGCGAGGAAGACCGCCATCGAGCCGCCGACGAACAACGCGTTCAGCTTCTGAGCGGGGTTGAACTTGTCTCTGTCGAGATCTCGGGCGGTCCCGAAGCTCCAGAGCCACTCGAGCTCCTCTCGGGTCCAGCGGTTGAAGCGCCGCACGTCGCGCCGCATCCTGGCGCCCCACGGACCGACGAGCGACACGACCAGCGGGACGCCCCAAGCGATCCCTGCCCAGACGTGGATCGTGGCGACCAGGGCATGGCGGCCGACGACGCGCTCGACCGAAGGGAAGTACAGCGGAAGCGCCGTGGCGACGAGCACGCCGAAGAGCAAGGCGTTGGCCCAATGCGCAGCGCGCTGCACGCGGTCGAAGCGAAGGAGGCGCTCGGGGGCACCCGGCCGTCCTGCAGGACGGCGGACGGCGTCCTCAGGCACCAGGTGGCGGTGTCGCCGACGTGGAGCCGTCGAGCCAGCCGTTGACCGGATAGCCGTACTGCTCCCAGTACCCGGGGTCCACCGCGTCGACCACCCGGATGGCAGAGAGCCACTTGAGCGACTTGTAGCCGAACATCGGTGCGACGTAGAGCCGCACCGGTCCTCCATGGTCGGTCGTGATCGGGGCACCGAGCATGCGGGTGGCGACGATCACGTCCGGTAGGCGCGCCTGCTCCAGGGTGAGGCTCTCGGTGTCCGTCTCGTCGTAGGAGTCGAAGGCGAGCGCCACGGCGCCAGGCCGGACCCCGACGGTGTCGAGGAGGTGCGACAGCTGCACTCCCTCCCAGTGGACGCCCGGGACGCGCCAGCCCGTGACGCACTGGAACGTCCTCACGAGCCGGACATGGGGCATCGCCTCCAAGTCGGCGAAGCTGAACGTCGCGGGACGCTCCACCAGCCCCGAGACCCTGAGCCGGTAGGCGCTCGGCGCGATCGCAGGGAAGGTGTCGCTCACGCTGTAGATCTGGAACGCGTCGGCGCCCGGGAGCACGTCGGCGAGGCCCGAGCCGAGCGCGGCACCGACCCTGCTCTGCACGGCAGAGCCGAAGGCGATCCCTGCGGCGCCCAGCGCCACCATGCCGAGGAAGACCCTCCTGCCCACCGCGACCGTCTTGTCGGGAGCTGGCCGCGGGGGCGGGGGTGTCCGGCCCTCTGGTACGACCACGCTCGAAGTGTACGACGGCGCAACGACGAGGAACTCGAGGTGTACGACGGCGCAACGACGAGGAAGTATCGGGCAGCGCAGACGGCGTCGAAAGAAGCTTGATAGGCACGACGAAGCTGAGACGAGCCGGGTCGGAGCGGCGAGGGTCTCGCCGGGCGCCGGGAGGCTCAGCTCGACTGACGTGCTCGAGATGCCCTCCGCCGGACGCAGGCGGTATCGCGACCGCCGCCAACGGGCCTCCGAGCTCGGCACCGGTGCTTCTGCCGGCACCGAGGCCCGTGAACCTTCGAGGTCAGGACACGAGCCCGATGCGACGTAGCGTGGACGTGATCGCCGATGGCTGCGCGAGAGCGGGAGGTCGCCAAGCATGAAGAGACAGCCGAGCCGGTCGGTGATGC
>JAJYMD010000230.1 GCA_021787255.1 Actinomycetes bacterium
GCGCCACTCGGCATCTCGCCACCGCGCCGGGGTCGCGTCGACCGAGACGGCGCAACCACCCAGGCCCGACACGCTGACGTAGGGGGCAAACGGCCGGATATCCCAGCCGGGACAGGCGTTCTGGAGGCGCTGGAGGACGCTCGGCGATGAGGCCCGAGCGGGGACGAGCGCCGCTTCGTTGACCCACGTGGGGAGGTTGGCGGGGAGCGTTCCCGGCTCACCGCCTTCGACGATGTGGCGCACATAATCGCCATGCAACGTTTGCGCCCAAGCCCAATGCCCGTCAGGCAGCAGCCCTTCCCCCGTCGGATCGGCGCGCCGGCCGCCGAGCTGCGTCTCGAGGACGTGCTCGAGGTTCCCGTGCGCGTCCAGGTAACCGAGTCGGTTCGTCCCCGAGACGACAAGCGTCGCCAGGACCTCCCATCCAACCTCGCGCTTGAAGGCGTGACCCCCTTCCGGGACGAGGAGGCTGTCCGCTCGTTCGAGGATGCCAGCGAAAGTGGCGAGGGTGAGCGAAGCGTCGCCGTCCTCGTCGCCGATCGCGACGGCGATCGAGTCGGCCGCGACGTGCAGCCAAGAACCGCCGGCCCGCTCGACGGCCACGGCGACGGCCTGCATCACGAGCCGTGTCCCAGCCGTGATCGCGCCCGCGAGCGGGAGCCAGCACCAGGGGCCCGGACGCTCGACCCAACCATTTCGTGCCATGACCACCGAGCCGTCGTGCGCGATCCCGGCGTCGACCTGCCGCCGCGAGGTCCGCGCCCGGTCGATACGCGCGAGGCTGCCAAAGACGGCGTTCGGCAGCATCTTGGCGAACCGCACCCGTCGCGCCTTGGTCGTCTGGTCGAGTGCTGTGTCGGCCTTCAACCGATCACGCTCGACAACGGTCGTGGCGAAGAGATCGTCCCCGGCGCCGAGATCGAGCACGCGGCCGGACGGGAGGCGCACCGGCTGGAGATCACGCAGCCTTCCGACCGGACCAAGACGCACCGCCTCGAGGATCGCCGGCAACCGCCCCGTGCGCAGCGTCGAGGCGACCGTGTCTTGCCAATGCACCCAGACCTCGCCGCCACCGAGGTCGACCGCCCGGAGGTCAAGCGCGTCGCCGACCTTCACAGGGAGAACGTCCCCTCGCGGCTGAAGGCGCACGAGAGTTACGCGGAAGCGCTGCCACGTCGTCCGGTCGAGCGCTCGCTCGGCCAGGTCCGGCGAGCCGAGCAGCCGGCGCAGCTCGGCGGTCACATCGACCGGCTTGACGCGCTTCGCGGTGAGGTAACCGCACGCGTCGAGCGCCGAGGCGACCCGGCCATACGCGGCGGACAGGTCGGCGCTCGCGGCACGGCGGGGCTCGTGGAGGCACCGACCCTCGAACCACGCGCCGTGGAACGCCGACGCACCGGCACCCCGCAGCCGGTCAGGAAGATCGTCGAACCTGCTGACCAACGGCGGGAGACCAACCACGGTCAATAAGACGCTCGCGATCGAGCCAGTGCTCGCCACGCGCCCAAGATCGACGGGAAGGCCGACCGCGACGACCTCCGCGCGGACCGTGAAGTAGAGCTGCGCCATCGCTGCTGCCTCGGCTCGCAGGTCGTCGAGCGCGTTGCCGGTCCGCTCCGGCACCGGGATGCCGTAGGCACGGCAGGCCGATCGGAGGTCACGGAGCTGCTCGCCGGCATAGGCGTTAGCGAGAGTCAAGAGCCCGGCGATCGGCCCGCACCGCGGTCGGAGGGCAGGCGTACCGTCGCGGAGAGTCATCGGGTCCCGGCCCCTCCTCCAGCGAGCAACGGTCGCTGGGCCAAGGTTGGTAATGCCGATCGTCGGCTCGCCCCCGTACTTCACCCCCGGTGGGGAGCCGGGCTCGCACGAGCCGGTAAGGACCAACGCGAAAGTGTCCGCACCAGCACGGGAACGCTCCGGGCTTGTCCAGCTCGCCGCTAGCGAGGCGAGGTCGGACCCGACATCGAGCACCCCGAGCGCCCAGCCGGCGTGATAGCTGCGATGAACCAGGACCTTCCCCGCGTCCGCAGGGCGAAGCAGGCCGATCCGGCTCGAGCACCCTGCTACGACGGCGGCACGGTGCGTCCTGGCGTAGGCCCGCACGGAGCCGAGTTCCTCGGCGACGAGCTTCTCGGAGATCACATCGTCCCCGATCGCCTCGAGAAGCACGCCGGCCTCGAGCGACCCGCCGGGACGCAGCCGTGAACGCCAGATCACGCAAGCCGACGGCGGGGGACGGTGGTCGAGCGACGGCAAGCGACGCGGCTCACCCAGCGGGTCGACGCGGGCGGTGAGCATCACCCCGCCACCCCCTCGACGCGCTCGGCGAGGTCGTCGAGGACCCCGGCGAGCACGTGGACGCGGACAACCTCCAGCCCTTCCCGGCGGCGCCCGAGCCAGAGGGCACCGCGCCGGAGCAGCCGTCCGGGGCTCGCGGGATCGCCCTCGAGGCCGGCAACACGCCACATGGCGTGCAGCTCAAGGTGGCATGTTCTGCAAAGCCTCTCGATGAGGGAGGGGTGGTAAGGAACGCCGGCAAGCCGGCCGGTCGGGTGATGCTCGTGCACCTGGCCGACGACGCCGCAGCGCTCGCAGCGGGCGATCACGAGCCCCACCGATCCGCGTCGATCCGGCCGCCCTGAGCCGCCGCGAGGACGACGCTCGCGCTCGGGAGCTTCTGGCCGCCGAAGGTCTTGCCCCGCCAGCGGGAATCCCAGGTTGCGGGCGCGAGGTCGCCGCTCAGCAGGTCGGCCATATCGCGGATGAGGTTGTAGACGCGGCCCGCGTCCTTGCCGCCGCCCCGCAACGTGATCGGCTTGATCGGGCTCTCTGGACCGCCAAGGTCAACAACCCGCCGCTCACGCCGGGAGAGCGGAATCTCGCCCGGCCGGGCGTGCCCGAGCCCGATCCGCGGGTCGAGGCCCACAGCGCGGGCACGGTCCGCCCTGACGTGGGCCAACGTGACACCGCGGCGGCGAGCCTCGCCGCGGAGGGACTCGCTCGGGCGGGCCTCGCTCACGCC
>JAJYMD010000314.1 GCA_021787255.1 Actinomycetes bacterium
GCTCGGCGACGAGGCGAAGGCCCGCTCTCGGGGTGAGGCTCGGGTCCGCCTCTCCAAGACTGACACGGCGGATCTGTCGGCGTATCCTTCTCACCTGACGGGTGCCTTTCCTCTCGGGATCATGGGGATTTCACAACCACCATTGTCCCAGGTGAGAGGCACCTCGTCACGTCTTTCGGGTCGTGTTTGCCCAGCTGACTCGAGGATCTAGGTCAGAGCATGTGAGGGTGCGTCGTATGAGCAACGACGCGATCTTGCGATCTTTCGGCTCTTCATCGACACGGGATGTCGGCTGTCGGAGATCGCGAACCTCACGCTTGCCGACGTAGACCTCGAGACCGAGGTCATCCTCGTCGTCGGAAAGGGGTCTCGCCCTCGGGCGGTGCCGTTCGGGCCAAAGTGCGCGACTTCCCTCGACCGATACCTGCGGCTGCGCAGCCGTCATCCGCAGGCCAAGAAGTCCGACTCGGTCTTCCTCGGTCCGAAGGGTGGACTCACCGACTCGGGGATCACGCAGATCCTTCGACGGCGGTGTGCAGACGCTGAGATCGCTCGTCTTCACCCGCACCAGTTACGGCACACCGCTGCACATGCGTGGCTCAAGGCCGGCGGTAGCGAGACTGACGCGATGCGCATCTTCGGTTGGAAGAGTCGTCAGATGCTAAATCGGTACGGCGCTTCGAACGCTGACGAGCGCGCCCGTGAATCGTATCGTCGCCTTCTTCCTGGAGACCGTCTGTAGCCGCAGGCGGACTAGCGCTCGCGTCGCCGCGAGGCTCGGGCTCGACGTGCACGCGAGCTTGCGAGAGCGAGCTTCGAGAAGTACGCGCGCCGTGCAGCAAGTGCTCGCTTGGCGCGCTCCTCGGCCGAGAGGGTGCGGTCGGGATCAACCTGTTGCTCGAAGCGCCCAAGGAAGACGTCGCGTCCGGCCTTTGTCGTTGCTCGAGGGTCATGCCTCGCATGCAACGCGTAGGCGCCTGTGCGAGCACGCAAGGAACGCTGCTCCGGAGTGAGACTCCCTTTTGCGGCGCGGCGATCGTCAGCCTCCGGCGTGGCATGTGGGCACGCCGGGGAGGATGGCGCTGCACCGTCGGGCGTCCCGTCCTGGAGCGCACCGTCCCGGCTCATCTTGTCCGCCGCTCGACGAAGGGGACGAAGATCGCGCCGCCGGCGACGCCGCTTCTCTCTGGACGGTCGAGCCGCAGCCACAGGTCCTCGTCGCGAAGCGCCGCTGTCTGCTCTCGCCAGTGCCCGTCTCTCGTCGGGGGTCGCTTGTCACGAGGCCGGTGATGCCCCTGCTGGCAGGTGAGCAGGTCGGTGCCCAGCCAAAACCGGAGGCGCTCGTAGAAGGAGGGGAGGCTGTAGGCGTGGAAGTACTGCGCGCCCCCGATCGAGGCGCGGATCGACGAGAACGCCTGCCAGCGAGCGAAGCAGAGCGTCGTCAGCTCCTCGACGACCGGGCCGTGCAGCGCCCAGCACGGCGGGATCCGGTGCGCGGCGCGCTCGCCGTAGCGGGCGTTGAAGTAGGCGACGAAGGCCTCGAGGCAGCCCCAGAGCTTCTCGGCCTCGTGCTCGTCGAGCTCGAGCCAGTCCCACGGCCGCACGTCGTCCCGGAACGGCGTGCCAGTGAGCGTCCGGGCGGCGTCCCGCCAGCACGACGGCAGTGCTGCGGTCTCCTCGCCGATGTCCATCGGCTTGGTTTCGAGGTCGGTCATCGTCGCTCCTCCTTCTCGTCGGACGGGTTGGTCAGATGGGCGGAACCGAGCCGCGCCGCGTCGTTTGCGGCACGCGCCGCGGCCTCCTCGGCGGCGAAGGCGGCGGCCCCTCGTCCCTCGAACAGCGCCGGCAGGCGCACGAGCATCGGGGGGAGCCGCCCCCACAGGCACAGCGCCGTTCCCGGTGCGAGCGCGTGCAGCTCTGCGGGGGAGCACACCGGCTCGTCTGCGAGCTGGACGCTCTCCCTCGAGCGCCGCCCGGGCTCGAGGGAGAGCGACGCCCGCTCCACCATGCGCTTGCCCGAGAGACGCGACAGCTCCTCGAGGTCCGAAGCTACCGCGAGGCCCCCGAAGACGAGCAGGATGCTCGCGGCGTTGCGCATCGTGGCGGCCTGCTCGGCCCCCCAGCGCGCGACGGCCTGGGAGAAGGACTGCAGCGCGACGACCGTCGTGATCCCCCGGCCACGGCCGTCTGCGAGGAGTCCGGGAAGGCCCGGCAACGGCGCGATGGCGGCCACCTCGTCGAGGCACGCGAGGAGCGGCGGGTCGAGACGCCGTCCCGGCCTGGTCACCGCCAGCCGCTCGGCGCGGGTCAGCCACTCGTCGCACAGCGCGGTGACGAGCGGCGCGCTGCCGCCGAGCGTCCCGCGGTCCTTGCCGAGCGCGAAGAGCGTGCCCCGCGCCCGGAGCAGCTCCCCGAGGTCGACGCCCTCGCCCGGGGCGACCGCACAGGTGGACAGCACGCCCGGGTCCGAGAAGCACCCGAGCGCGAGGTCGACGGTGCGCATCACGCCAGAGGTTGTCTCCTCCGCGCCCGTCGTGTGAGCGGCGAGGCGCGCGCCCCAGTCGACCCCCACCTGCCTCGAGGTGACGAGGATGCGCGCGGGAGCCGGATCCGACGGTCGTGCCGACCAGGCGAGCACGTCGCGCATCGTGCAGCCCTCGAGCGCTGCGGCATGCAGGTAGGCGGAGAGCACGGCCGCCGCCGAGCGGCGGAAGAACCCCCCGCCGCGCACGTCGGACCCTTCGCCGGCCGCGGCGACGAGCGCAGAGGCGCGCCGCTCCGCGACCCGCGCGTCCTCGCACCCGGCGGCCGGTGACCACAGGAGCCGCTCGGCGCCCGGGCAGAGCCGCTCCGGGTCAAGCGCCACGACCGGGCCGACAGCCTTCCGGGCGCCGACGGTCGCCTCGTAGAGGTCGGACTTCGTCGAGGTGGCAAGCGCCGGGCCGGGGTGCTGGCGAAGGATCGGCCCGAGGACGCGGTAGGTCTTGCCCGCGCCCGGTGGGGCGACGACCTCGAGCG
>JAJYMD010000129.1 GCA_021787255.1 Actinomycetes bacterium
GGCGAAGGGCCGATGCGGCGCACCGGCTACCGCTTCGGGCCGCTCGAGCGGCGGGGTCTGATCGCAGGGTGGCGGGGCGGCCAGATCGCGGTCGTGGCGGCCGGGGTGATGGTGGCGATCGTCGTGTTGCGCCGGCGGCCGACGCTCCCGGCGATCGCGGTCGCGCTGGTGGCGGTCGCGGCGTGCGTCGCCGCGGCGTGGTGGCCGGTCGCCGGCCGCACGGCAGAGCAGTGGCTCCCGACCGTGGTGCGCTGGGGTGCCGCTGGGGCAGGCGGCGCACGCCGACGGCGCGCCGGGGTCGACAAGAGGGGCCACTGCATCGGTCCCGACGGCGCTTCGTGCCTCGCGGACGGGTTCGCCAGGAACCGGCTTGCTCCAGCGTCCCGCCCGGCCCGCCGCAGCCGAGGGGTCTTCACAGGGCTGCATGTCCTCGGGTTCGACCCAGGAGATGGGCAGGGCACGGCTGCCGTCGTCTACGACGAGCGCACGAGGACCTACACCGCGGTGCTGGAGCTCCTCGGGCACAGCTTCGCGCTCCTCTCCGGCGAGGAGAAGGAGCGACGGGTGGCGTCGTGGGCGTCGGTCCTGAGCTCGCTTGCCCGTGACCGCTCGGTGGTGCACCGCGTGCAGTGGCTGGCTGCCACGGTCCCCGACGACGGCGCCGCGGTGCGCGACCACCTCGCGACGCGCGCCGCCGTGGCCGAGGATGCCGCGGCGCGCCGTTCCTACGCCTCGCTGCTCCAGGGCGCCGGGGCGGAGACGTGCCGCCATGACGTCCATCTCGCGGTCCAGCTGCGCGCGACGGGGACCGCCGCGCGCGCCATGCGGTCGATGGGGGGCGGTACGCGCGCCGCGTGCGTGCTGCTCGGCCGCGAGGTGGCGTCGTTGCGTCGTCAGCTCGCGGCGGCGGACGTCCCTGTGGAGCGAGTCCTCGACGAGCGCGCGCTCGCGGCGTTGGTCCGCCGTTCCGTCGACGGAGCGGCTGCCCGAGAGCGAGGATGCCCACCTTGCGGAGTCGGGTGGCCGTGGCCGCTCGTCGTGGAGCCCGAGTGGGCGGTGTTGCGCGCCGACGGCAGCTGGCATGCGACGTACTGGATCGCCGAGTGGCCCCGTGTGGACGTCGGTCCGGAGTTCCTGAGCCCCTTGCTCCTCGGCTCGGTCCGCCGCACGGTCGCCGTCGTGATGGAACCGATCAGCCCCGCGCGAGCCGTGCGGCAGGCAGAGCGCGCGCGGACTGCCGACGTCGCCGATGCAGAGCTGCGTCGCCGGGGCGGCTTCCTCGCCACGGCGCGACGGGCCCGGGAGGCCGAGGTCGCCGTCCGGCGGGAAGAAGAGCTGGCGGACGGCCATGCGTCCTTTCGGTTCTCGGGGTATGTCTCGGTCAGCGCAGCGTCGCGTGAGCAGCTGTTGGCGGCGTGCGACTCGACCGAGCATGCGGCTTCGCAGTGCCGGCTCGAGCTCCGACGTCTCTACGGCGACCAGGAAGAAGCCTTCACGTGCACGCTCCCGCTCGCGCGCGGCCTTGCGTGAGTGTCAGGGGCGCGGCGGGCCGGCAGGCGGCGTCCCGGTAGGCGGCGGGCCGGCAGGCGGCGCCCCGGCAGGCGGCGCCCCGGCAGGCGGCGGGCTGGCAGGCGGCGGGCTGGGCCGGTCTTCTTCTTCGTCGGTGCCCGTGGGGACCTCAGTGCTCAGGCCGCGCGGCCAGCGGACGAGGGCGAAGAGCTGCCACAGTTTCACGAAGCTTTCCGACGACGCCGGCAACGAGCTCTTCAGACGGACGGGCCGGCTGTCGGCGACGGGGACGGTGATGTGCGCGAACCCCAGGTGCTCGTAGACATGCAGAGGATCGGTCAGCTCGGCCGCCCGGTGGACCTCGAGCTTCGGGTCCGCCTCGAGGAAGTCGTCGACCGTCCACTCGGCGATCGAGCTCGCGAAGCGGTCCGCGTCCTTCACCAGGTCCAGGTTGGCGTGCTCGACCCTGCCGGCCTTGTAGACCCAGCGAGCCACGGCGACCGGTGGCAGCACCATGTGCAGCCCGAACATCGGCACCGTCGACATCGGCGCATCACCGGTCGGCCGGATGGCCAGGGCGTCGGCGAAGAGGTAGAGGAGCGCCGGAGCCTGACGAGGTCCGTGCAAGTGCCCGGCGGGCAGGGACAGGTGCATCCCGAGCACATGCCCCACGAGTGCCCGCGTGCCGTCGAGGCCAGTGGGGACGATCTCGAGGGCAGTCGCCCGAGCGGCATGCCCGAGCTCGACCGCGGCGTGCTCCTCGCCGCGCTTGCCGGCCACAGCTTCTCGACGAAGCTCGCCGGTCACCCGTTGGCGGAGACCACCAGGGTCTTCGGGCGAAGCCGGAGGCGCCGCCGAGGGTGTGACGGGGGCTGTGCGGACGGGGTCCTCTGCGCTTCCAGCTCGCACCTGGTCACTCATGCCGCTCCTTCGCCTCCCCCAGGGCCTCGCCTCCGGAGGGCTCGTCCGGGCATCGCCAGGGAGCCTCGCCCCCCGGAGGGCTCGTCCGGCGATCTCATCGTAGCGATCGGCGGCTCCATGCGGGTTGAGGCGGGACCGCCAAGCGGAGCGCGTCCTGCGTGCTCACGGAGATCTCGCCGCCGCGGTCTCGGCGAGGATCTGGTGGACCTCGGCGGCGGTCAAGGTCCCGGACAGCTCGACCACCACGTGCCCGCTGGGACCGATGAGGAAGGTCGTCGGCAGCTCGTCGATCCCGTAGCGCGCCGCGACGTCCGCGCCGGAGTCCACGGCGAGCGTGAAGCCGAGGTGTCACGGCGGCGCAGAAACGCGACCCCCAGGGCCGATCTCGTGGTCCCGGCCTTACGGGACCACCGAGGTATGCACGAGGTGCTCTTGGCCCCAGCGCTCGAGCGCCTCGAGGGCCGGGCGCAGGGCCTCTCCCCGGGTGGTCAGCGCGTAGCGCACGCTGACCGGGGGCCCGCCGTCGACGTCGCGTGCGACGAGACCGGCCGCGGCCAGCTCGCCGAGCCGCTCGGCGAGCATGCGCT
>JAJYMD010000030.1 GCA_021787255.1 Actinomycetes bacterium
CCGAACACCCCACAAGACACCAGCCACCTAGCCGCTCCGAGATCCGACCCATGCATCAGGCCTGCCCGCTCCGGCAGGGCACCACCGCGCTCGAGGTCCGGACGACGCGGTTCACCTCGCCGAGCCGACGCGGTTCACCTCGGCGGGCCGACGCGGTTCGGCTCGGTGAGCCGACGCCGATCACCTCGGTAAGCTGAGAAGATGCGCATCACCCTCGCGGGTGGGCCGCTCGCCGTGCCGAGCAGGTCGCTCGCCGTCTCGAGCGGTCCGCGTCGCACCGCGCATGAGCCGATCGATGGCGAAGTGCGCGAGATGCCTGTGGAAGGGCCGCTCGTCGATCGCTATGGCCGTGTCCACGACGATCTCCGCCTCTCGGTGACGGACCGCTGCAATCTCCGATGCGTCTACTGCATGCCGAACGAGGGGATGACCTTCCTCCCTCGAGCGGAGATCCTCACGTTCGAAGAGATCGTCCGGGTGGCCGCGGTCGCGCGCCGGCTCGGCGTGACCTCCGTCCGCCTCACCGGTGGGGAGCCGCTCGTCCGACGAGGCATATGCGAGCTCGTCGGGCGGATCTCCGCGCTCGGCTTCGACGACGTCGCGCTCACGACCAACGGCATGCTGCTCGCACCGATCGCACAGAAGCTCGCAGCCGCCGGGCTGCGTCGGGTGAACGTCAGCTGCGATTCACTTCGACCCGAACGCTTCGCGGGGATTCGCCGGCGCGGCGAGCTCGAGGTCGTACTGGACGCGATGGCCGCGGCAGAAGCTGCCGGCCTCGTGCCGCTCAAGGTGAACGTGGTCCTTCTGCGGGGGCGCAACGACGACGAGATCCTCGATTTCGCGGCGTTCGCACGCGACACCGGGCGCGTCGTCCGGTTCATCGAGTACATGCCCCTCGACGCCGAGGGCGCATGGAAGCGCGAGCAGCTCGTGCCCGGCCGCGAGGTCGTCGAGCGCATCGAAGCGGTCTGGCCGCTCGAACCCGTACGCCAGATCGGAGACTCCGCGCCCGCCGATCGGTACCGCTTCGCCGACGGGAAGGGCGAGATCGGGGTGATCTCGACCGTCACCGAACCGTTCTGCGGCACGTGCAACCGGCTGCGGCTCACCGCCGACGGCGCCATCCGAAACTGTCTCTTCTCCGACGCCGAGCACCCGGTGCGCGATCTGCTGCGCTCGGGCGGGACCGACGAGGACGTGGCGATGCTGCTCCGCAGCGCCGTGTGGGGAAAGCTCCCGGGCCACGGCATCAACGAGCCGGGCTTCCTCCGCCCGAGGCGTTCGATGTCGATGATCGGCGGCTGACGCCCGAAGTCCTGGCCCCAGGCCGTGCGCCAGGGCTACCTGTGGGCTGAGCGAGAGCTATTCGCTGAGCGAGGGCTATACGCGCGGCTCGGCGGGGCCGGGGCTACGCGCGCTTCCGGTGCCGGCGGCGCCAGAGGACGACCACCACCGCGACCACGGCGAGGGGCACGAGGACCCGCTTGACCACGGTCGGCCCCACCACCCGCACGAGGTCGACCGGGACGACCTCACGTTCCTCGCCGGGCACGCCCGGGGACATCCCGACCTGGCGCGCGCCATCGCTGGACGCCGCGCCGGATCCGACCTCGGTCACACCCACGACCGTGCGCTCGGAGGCTGGACCTCCCGCTGCGCCGCCTTCCGGCTGCGCCGCCGCGGGACGTTCGCCGTCGTGAGCGGGCGCTTGCGCGCCAGCGCCCAGCACCGTCGTCTCGAGGGACGCGACGAACTGGCCGAGCAGCTTGTTGCTCACGTCAGCAAGGACGCCGCGGCCGAACTGGGCGACCCGCCCGGTGATGCTGAGGTCCGTCACCACCGAGACGTGCGTGCCGGCACCTTCGGGCACGAGCGTCGCGGTGATCGTCGCGGTGGCGTTGCCCTGTCCACGCGTCTCGCGCCCCTCTGCGCGCAACACGGCGCGGTGCTCGACCGGGTCGCGCTCGAGGAACGTGGCGGCCCCCTTGTACTCTGCGGTGACCGGGCCCACCTTCACCTTGACCACGCCGCGGTACTCGTCGCCCTCCACCGCTTCGAGCTTCGCGCCCGGCATCGCCGGCGCGATGCGGGTCACGTCGGTCAAGACTTCCCACGCCTCGTCGATCGGGACGTTCACGCTGAAGTCGTTCGTCAGCTCCATCTGGTCACCTCGCGCTCGTCCGGGATGTGGCCGCGCCCTCTCGGCGGTCGTTCGCCCGCAGGTCCTCGACGGTGTCGACGTCCGCCGGGTCTCCCATGCACGCTAGCTCCGCGACGAGGTCGGGCCTGCGTCGCATGAGCTCACGGGCACCCTCGTCGCCGGTTCGGGACAACAGCGGCCACACCCGCCGCTCCAGGCGCACCGGTGGCCGCCTGCACCCGGCAAAGGTCGCTGACACGATCGGTGCGATCTCGGCCTCGGCGAGCGCCCGCCATGCGGAGGCAGGCACCATGGGCTGGTCGCCGAGCCCCACGACCACAGCGTCGAACCCGGCCGCGTCGGACCAGGCGATCCCCGTCGCGAGCGAGGTCGCCTGCCCTTCGTTCCAGCGCGGATTGTCCACGACGGTCACGCCGGGTCCGAACCCTGCGAGGGCATCGGCCAGGTCGACCGCGCCTTGCACGACCACGACCTCGAGCCCCACCTCGACGGCCGGCTCCACCGCCCAGGCGAGCAGCGGGCGCCCCCTGAACGCGGCAAGCAGCTTCGGACCGCCTTCGAATCGCGTCCCCTCCCCCGCGGCGAGCACGACCGCGGCGACCCGCGCCCGGTACGGGTGCCTCGACGCCTCCTCGGCGGTCGCCTCCCCGGCGATCCCGTCGACCTCGCCCTCGTCCGCTGTGCCGAGGCTCACGCCAGCTGCTCGCACCAGTTGCTCCCAGTTGCTCCCATCACACGCTCGCACCCAGCGCCTCGCGCCCCGAGGTTCCGGTCAGCGCCTCGCGCCCAGCGCCTCGCGCCCCGAAGCTCGGGTCAGGGGCTCACGCCCTCGCCCAGCACTGCCT
>JAJYMD010000382.1 GCA_021787255.1 Actinomycetes bacterium
CGAGGGGTCTCGTTCCTGGCCGACACCCAGGCGTGGCGTTACCACGACCCCCGGACGTTCCTCGTGGAGAAGTTCACGACGACCCCCTACGCCCCGGCCGGCCCGCTCGTGGCGAGCGACCGGTCGGCGCTCCACCGCTTCGTCGAGTCCGACCTCGAGACTCAGGCCTCCCTCGGCGCCTCCGCCTACCTCCTCCCGGGTGTCATCCCGACAAATTCACGCGACGACATCCACGCCTTGACGCTCACCCTGCTGGAGACCGCTCAGGCCGCGCTACCCGACGCCCGCCCCTGTGTGCTCCGAGCCGCCGGCATCGCCGGAGCAGACGCCGGGCTCGGCGAGGGTGAGTCGTTCGCCTACGGAGCGAAGATCAAGAATCACGAGCCTCGGAACAGAACCGAGCACCAGCCCCGGCCTCTCGGCGGCCGGCTCTACGTCCCCCACCTCGGCCGATCCGTGTCGGCGCGGGAATGGGACCGGCTCATGCAGGTCCCCACTCTGCGCGGCCAGCTGCTGTGCCGCCTTCCCTGCTGCGCGTTCGGGCTTCCGGTCGAGACGACCCCGCGACGCGGACGAGAGCACAGTCTCCACTGCCGGGTCGCCGAAGCCAAGGTCCTCCCCGGCTCCGGTCGCTCCACCATCGACGCGGCGATCGCGCTGCTGGAACAGCGACAGAGCACCGCCCGCACGATCGCGACGGGTCTGGACGAGGCGGGCCTCGATCCCGTCGCGACCGGCTTCCTCGACAACCACCTCGCCGTCGCCCACTTCCTCAGACTCAGAGACGCCTCGTCCGCGGCTGCATGACCTGGAGGCGACACCCGCAGTCGCGCGGGCCAGCTGGGCTCGGGGCGCCAAGAACATACGATTTCCGGCCCTGTCACGCCGGCGCGAGCTCGGCCGCCTGGAAGTCACGTGTTCGAGTTTGACCTCTCGGGTGGCCGGGTGAACCAGATGCGGGCCGTGCGCAACCCCGACGAGCGTCTGCGCGGGTACACGCGCTGACGCGGCCAAAGGCAGCTCCATCGACGTCTCGATGGCCGATGGTCATCCGAATTGGCCCGGCCGGTAGTCGCCGGCGGGCCGGCGGGTGATGACGTTCAGCCGGTTCCAGGCGTTGATCTCGGCGATGAGCGACACGAGCGCGCCCAGCTGGTCGTCGTCGTAGTGCTTGACCGCATTGTTCCAGGCATCGTCGGTGACGCCGGCGGCGGCATCCGCGATGCGGGTGCCCTGCTCAGCAAGTTCGAGGGCGGCCCGCTCGGCGTCGGTGAACACGGTCGCCTCCCGCCATACTGCGACCAGGTTCAGCCGCAGCTGGCTCTCGCCGGCGTGCTGCGCGTCCTTGACGTGCATGTCGGTACAGAAGGCGCAGCCGTTGATCTGGCTCGCCCGGAGCCTGACCAACTCCTGGGTGGCGGCGGGCAAGGCCGAGCCGACCACCACCTTGTTCGCCGATTGGAGGCACCTGATGAACTTGGACGTGATGGTGCCGCCGAACAGGTTGAGACGCGATTGCATGGTGCTCGGATCCTTTCCTTGACGGGTTGCGTGGTGCTCTTCTCCGCCAGTACGACGAAACGAGCCCGCGGAATGTCAGGGCGAGCGTCTGCCGGCCTTGCACTCCGAGGCCCTGTCTCGTCGACTTGGTGGGACCAATGCGACCCAACGGAGGCACGTGGGCGATGAGCGACCGATCCGAGCCAGGGAGCAGCGAGCCTGGTCCGAGCCTGAGCGCAATCATGAGCGAGCGCCGCGGGTTGATCAATCTCGCCTACCGGCTGCTGGGCTCGCTGGCCGACGCCGAGGACGCGGTGCAAGAGACCTACGCCCGTTGGTACGCCATGCCCGCCCAGCAGCAGGACGCCATCGCATCCCCGGGCGCCTGGCTGACCACCGTCGCCAGCCGCATCTGCCTCGATCTGCTCGGCTCGGCGCGGGCGAGGCGGGAACGCTACCTGGGCGAATGGCTCCCCGAGCCACTCCCCGACCCGGGCGAATGGCCAGGTGGGCGAGTGGGGCGCACCGCGCTCGACCCTGCGGACCGGGTGACCTTGGACGAGTCGGTCGCCATGGCCTTCCTCGTCGTGCTCGAGCCGATGACCCCCGCCGAGCGGGTGGCGTTCATCCTCCACGACGTGTTCTGCTACCCCTTCAGCGAGGTGGCGGAGATCACCGGCCGCTCACCGGGCGCCTGCCGCCAGCTGGCCGCCTCAGCGCGGCGCCGCACTCGCGCCTCTCGGGCTCTCGGAGGTATCGACGACCCACCAGCGCAGCAGCAAGGCGTCGTCAGGAACTTCAAGCGGGCATGGGAAGCCGCGGACATCGGTGCGCTCATCGGCCTCCTCGACCCCAGCGCCACGCTGACCGCCGACGGCGGCGGCCTTGTCAGCGCCGCGCTCCGCCCCATCGAAGGCGCCGAGCAGATCGCGCGCTACCTCGTCGACATGGCCAGCCGCTCAGCTGGCAGCGTGGCGCTCCTCGAGCACACGGTCAACGGCCAGCCCGGCCTGGTGGCTCGACAAGACGGGGTCATCGTGACGGTCTTCGCGTTCGCCCTCGCGGCTGGCCGGGTCAACCGGATCTGGGCCGTACGCAACCCCGACAAGCTCCGGCACTGGAGCACGTGCTGACGCAACCAAAGGGGCTTGTATCACTACTGGTAGCCACTCAGAGGGGTGGTGGCCACGTAGCGCGGTCTCGGGAGGGAACCTCGGCGGTGACGAAATTCGGCTGGGCTTCGGGCTCGTGAAAGAGATCGTCGCCGGGGTTCTGTTCCCGAGCGGACTCGGTTGAGGGAATTGATGGGCCTCGTGCACTGCACTGGCGGGAGCCAGAGGCATGTGACCGGAGCATCGGATGACCCACAAGCACGGGTGACCACAGCGGGCCGCCCACTTCTTGACGAGCGGCGAGGGGATCTGGCCCAAAGGGTGTGTGACTGCACTCCGAGCGCCCGTAGGGTCCGAAAACTCGGCCGGGCTGGTCACGCGGCGTGATACTCGTTGA
>JAJYMD010000199.1 GCA_021787255.1 Actinomycetes bacterium
GTGGCGGGAGGGGGCGCCAGGGACGCGAAGGAGGCACACGCTCTGCCGGACGAGGCGCGAGCACTGACGCAAGTCCGGAAGGCTCGGTGATGATGGCGCGAGCGGTCCCCGGTGAGCGGTCCGTCGGTCGCGACTCGCATGCACCGGAGGTGAGGGGAGACGAGGGAGCGCGTCCAGCATCGAGCTCTGCCAGGCGGCGTCGTCGCCGGGGCGGTGCGGGACGAAGGCGAGCTGCGGGAGCTGTGCACGAGGGAGCGGAGCCAACGACCGCAGGTGCCAGCTCCGCATCGGCGTCTGCCGACGCGCGACTCGGGATCGAGAGGGCGTCGTCGTCGGACGGAGCCGGAGAGGAGGAACGCGTGGTGGCTGACGAGATCATGCTGCAAGAGCGGGCCGAGGTGGCAAAGGGGTTTCTCGAGGGCCTCCTGGATCGCTACGGGCTCGAGGCGACGGTGGACGTTCGACTGCTGGACGACGAGACCGTGGAGCTAGCCGCGCAGGGCGAAGGATTGGGTGTGCTCGTGGGGCCGAAGGGCGCGACCGTGGCGGCGCTGCAGGATGTGACGAGGACGGTCGTCCAGAAGCGCTTCCCGAATCGGACTGGCAGGATCCTCGTGGACGTCGCGGGCTACCGGGAACGCCGCGTTGCTGCGCTGCGCCGTTTCGCTGGGCAAGTGGCGTCGGAGGTGTTGGCGTCTGGCGCGGAACGCGCGCTCGAGGCGATGTCGGCCGCCGACCGCAAGGTCGTGCACGACACCGTCGCGACGATGGACGGTGTGGTCTCGAGCTCGCGAGGCGAAGAGCCGAACCGCTTCGTCGTCATCTCCCCAGCGCGCTAAGGAGCGGTCGCCGGCTCCGAGCCGGTCGCAGAATGACAAGGTCGGATTGCGTCGCTTGCGTTGCTGGACCAGGCACAGCGCGAACCGCCACGATCCTCGAGCAGCTGTTGGTCGAAGCGCGAGACGTCGGGTTCCTCGGGCCTGGTCCCGTCGAGATCCACGTGCGCCACGCCTTGGCCCTCGCACGGGGAGTGGAGACGGAGCGGGGGATGAGCTCGCCACGGTGTGCGCCGCCGCGCGCAGTGGTCGACCTCGGGTCGGGTGCAGGAGTCCCTGGTCTCGTCCTCGCGCTTCGCTGGCCGGCGACGTCGTTTCTACTCGTGGAAGCGCAGCGACGACGTGCGATGTTCCTCGTCCGGGCAGCGCAAGCGTTGGGACTCGGGACACGGGTTGTCGTCGTGGCTCAGCGTGCCGAGATCCTGGGCCAGGAACCCGGACGCCGGGGTGCGTTCGACCTGGTGACGGCGAGAAGCTTCGCCAGGCCAGCGGTGGTGGCGGAATGTGCCGCACCGTTCCTGGAGCTGGGCGGGCTGCTGGTCGTTGCCGAGCCACCCTCGAGCAAGCCCGTTGGCGCGACGCGATGGCCGGAAGCGGAGCTGGCGAAGCTCGGCATGGGACCGGCGAGAGCCTTCGGATCCGAGTACCGCTTCGTCGTGCTGCGGCAGGAGAGCAAGTGCCCAGCTCGATTCCCGCGACGCATCGGCGTGCCGTCGCGCCACCCGCTGTTCTGACGCCGTGCGGCGCCTGAGACCCCGGTGCCGCTCAGGCGTGACTAGCAGGCGGGTGCTTCTCGCCTCGAAGCGCGGCGAAGATCCTCGACGCTCGGAGCTGGTCCAGCTCGGCGACCGGTTCGGCATGGGTGCGCTCCTCACGGGACGGTTCACTTTCGGCGGGTTCTTGGCGTCCCGATTGGGTTTCGGGAAGCCCCGTTGGCAGGCGAGGCCGGGGAGATGCCGTACCGAGCTTGCCGGCGTAGCGCTCGCACATGGTGCGGAACCGGGAATAGGCATACCCGTCCCTTTCCGGAGAGAGTGAGCGCTGCAGCAGGGGAACCAGCTCGTCGCGCAGGTAGGTGCCTCTCGCCATCCATTGGTAGTAACGGCGACCCGCATGCTCGTAGGGGCCGTAGAGCCGACCTCCGGGATAGGTACGTTCGAGCCAGCGGAACAGGGCCTCGTGACGTTCGTGCATGCGGAGCGTGATGTGAGGCTGGCGTCCGTCACCGCCGAAGTGGCCTTCGCCGATGAGCAAGCCGACCAGCATTCCGTTGTCGAAGTCATCCGCCACGCAATCGTTCTCCTTCTCCCCACATCCTCTCAGTGCCCAAGTACGCGGGCTTCGATGCCGCGGGCTCGTCTGTGTTTCACCGTCAGGTTACACGTGAAACGACAGAGCTGGAGCACAGGGTCGGCTGGACGGGGAATTGTGATGTGAATTGTGTGAATTGCACGGAAGGCCGAACGAAGCGCCAGGTGTGGGGAAGGGTCGGCGCGTGGTTGGGCCGAAGGCGCAGCGCCAGGGTACGGCGCACGGAGCGGGCAGCAGTTGCTCAATCAATACATGTTCTCGTCTCGTGTTTCACCGTCAGGATCCATGTGGAACA
This sequence comes from Actinomycetes bacterium, assembly GCA_021787255.1. Next base: position 2,443 of record JAJYMD010000199.1, read on the forward strand.
GGAGTCATTGGCTGCATCGACCGACAAACTGGCAGAAAAACCGTTCGGTAGAACTTGACCTGCGCAAGCGCGCGAGCGAGGATGGCCGAGGTGACCGTGAGAGCGCACGCGGGACATGTGGAGGGTCTGGCGTCCGCTTCTTCGTGGTGGTCTTGTGACGTACGTGGCCGGGATCGTGCGGTTACTCCCTTGTCCGGAACGGGAACGGGCGAGTGGTGAGGATCGGCCGGCGACGGCGAGCGAACGACGTCCCACCTCGGGAGCCGCCGTTCGAAGCAACGAGCGTGGCGGAGCCGGTGGTGGCGGACGAGCAGCCTGCCCGGGAGCCGGTGGACGACGCCCCTGCGATGGACGACACCTCCTCCGTTCAGCCGCTGCTCTACGGTGGGGAGCACGCCTTTTCGCCTGGACGTGCCGCGGAGGTTCCGGCCACCCTCGAGCCCGCTGTCGACCCCCAGATCGAGCCCGCTGTCGACCCCCAGATCGAGCCCGCTGTCGACCCCCAGATCGAGCCCGCTTCCCAGCCCGATGTGAGCGTGGGCGTCACTGCAGGTAGA
>JAJYMD010000414.1 GCA_021787255.1 Actinomycetes bacterium
TGCTCAGCGCGTCGAGCTCGAGCGCTAGGTCTGCGACGAGCTGACGTCTGGCGTCGGGGTCGAGTTCGACTGGACTGGCGAGCACCTCGACGTTCGTACGCAGGCTTGTGAGCGGCGTTCGTAGCTCATGCGACGCATCCGCGACGAGCTGGCGCTGAGACTGTCGGGAGCGCTGCAGCGCAGCAAGCAGGGTATTGATGCTCAAAGCTAGACGACTCAGCTCGTCCTTGCCGTCGACGTGTATCTGCTCAGCGAGGTCGCGGGTCTCCGCGAGGCGCTCCGCGGCGACGGTGAGGCGCCGGACGGGACGGAGCGCGACTCCTGCCACAGCGGCTCCGAGCAGCACTGCGACGAGTACTCCCCCCGCGGCGGTCGCGATGAGCACGACAGCGAGGCGATCCAGCTCGAGGACGAGTTCGCCGTCTGGTTGGACGACCTCGAGAGCCCGCCCCGTGCCGAAAGGTGTGACAAGCACCCGGACCGCCAGCGTGCCGATCGTCTCGCTCGCGAAGAACCGCTGAGCCTCGCCGGACGCGACCTGTCGCAGTGCGACGCCCACGGGCAGGTGGACGAAGGGGTCCTCACGAGCGAGCACAGCGCCGTTCGAGGAGACCACCTGGGCGAAGGGTCCGACCGTGAGCCCGGGCGCCACACGGCGGACCGGCTGGAACGCCCCGGCAAGGCCACGGGCGGCGTCCCGGCGAGCGAGCACCTTCGCGTGGTGCTCGAGCGTCGCGTCCACACGAGCAACGAGGTCGTGATGGACGCTCAGATAGACGACCCCGGACGAGGAGAGCACCGCGACCGCCACTGCGAGCGCGGCCACGAGGGCGACCCTCGTGCGGACACCGAGGCGCCTGGGCCACCGCCGGCGACGAAGGCGACTCCAACGACGCAGCCACGCTCGCCAACGTCGTCTGTCAGGCTGATCAGTCACGAAGCACGTAGCCGACGCCGCGGACGGTCTGGATGAGCCTCGGCTCGCCGCCGGCCTCGGTCTTGCGCCGAAGGTAGCCGATGTAGACGTCGATGGAGTTCGAGGACGGGCCAAAGTCGTACTCCCAGACGTTGGCCGAGATGACCTCGCGGGTGAGCACCAGGCGGGGATGGCAGAGGAATAGCTCGAGGAGGAGGAACTCCGTGCGAGTCAGCTCTATCGGCCGTCCTGCTCGCATGACGGTCCTCGGTCCGGGCTCGAGGACGAGATCGCCGAAGCGGAGCACGACGCTCGCCTCGGCCGGTCCCGCGCGGCGCAGCAGCGCACGCAGCCGCGCGAGCAGCTCGTCCAGTGCGAACGGCTTGACAAGGTAGTCGTCGGCCCCGATGTCGAGGCCGGCCACCCGGTCGCCGATCGCGTCCCGCGCCGTGAGCATGAGCACCGGGGTCGGGTCCCCCGCCTCTCGGAGCCTCCTGCATACCTCGAGCCCGTCGATCCCGGGCATCGCGACATCGAGGACGAGGACGTCTGGCGCGCGGGCGGCGAGCAGGCGGAGCGCCTCGAGACCCGACGCCGCGGTCTCGACCTCGAGCCCGTGGAGCACGAGCGCCCGCTCGACCGCCCGCCGCACACCCTCGTCGTCGTCGACGACAAGGACATGCGACCGGTGCCCATCCGACCCCATCGGTTCAGTCACCACTGCTCCTCACATGCGTCGTCGGCCCAGGGTCTCCGGGACGGACAACGGGGACACCGACCACCAGGACACCGCCGGCGTGGGCACGGACGACCGGCACGAGGTCGAGTCGGTCGTCCTCATGTCGGCCGCACCGCCACTTGTACCACTATGGCGAGCCCAGGCCCAGTTTGTCCGTCCGTGAGAGCGTCGACCAGCTACCCGGCAAGGACGAGCCGACCGCTCGCCACCGCCCTCCCCTTACCTGCGATCACCGCTGTCGCGAGAAGCCGATGCCCGCGCGCGCGACCGAGTGCGACGAGTCCTATCCGGTCAAGGTGGACAAGGACATCCGTCGTGGCGTCGCGACCGATGCCGTAGGTCGAGGTGCCCAGCGTGAACACCTCCACCCGGCCGTGGCTCACCACTCGCTCGACAAGGCGAATCGTCCCCCGACAGCTCGACAGCGAGCACGAGACCGGGACCCGTGCGACCGTACCGCGCACGTCGGCAACCCCGCTGTGCAGGCGAGCCAGCCCTCCATCGAGCCTCGAACGGACCTTGGCACGAGGCTGTGCCGGGAGGACCCGGACCTGTGACGCCTCGACGGCATCCGTGCCTGTCTCGGTGCCGAAGACCTCGACGCGCTCGCCTGCGGTGACGTTCGCGACCGTCGGCGCGTGCACGCCGCGGTCGAGGTACGTCGTTGCGCTCGAGACGGTGACGGTGATCGTCGCCGCGCCTCGGGTCAGAGTAAAGCTCCCCGAGGAGATCGACGCGATCGATGCAACCCTCCCGATGACGACAGGTAGTGCTGGGAGAACCCGGACCTTCGTCGCGTCGAGGGTATTAGTCCCCGCGACAGTGCCACGTACCTTGACGCGCTCACCTGCCGTGACGTTCGCGACTGTTGGCGCGCTGACACCGCGGTCGATGTACTTCGTCGTCGAGGTCACGTCGACGGTGATCGTCGCCGAGCCGCTCTTGATCGTGAAGTTGCCAGTCCCGAGCGTCTCGACGGTGCCCGTCACGACACGCTGGGCTGTCGCAGCGATCGCAGGCCCAGCGAAGCCAACACCCAGCCCTGCTACGGCGAGACCGGACACAGCGCACGTGGATGCACCCAGCACCATCCGTCGCCTGAACAGGCTTCTCCGAACACCCGTTCTCCCGACCCCACGGGATCTTGGAGCCCCCTGACTCTCTGCGTGCGCGTCTCTCGTGAGCTTGTCGTTCGTCATGTGCCCTCCTTCATTTACGGGATTGGACGAGATGCCCGGTTCCTCGGCGTCACATGCCACACCGACACCGGGCATCTCGCATGGACAAGACCAGCAGTCCGACATGAAACCCTGATGAGAGCCCGGCAATACTTTTGCGAGAAG
>JAJYMD010000017.1:0-2002 GCA_021787255.1 Actinomycetes bacterium
GCGTCCTCCTCGCCGAAGTCGGTGAGCTCCTGCGCCCACCCGAGGTAGTTCACGAGGGAGCGGTGCGCGACCAGGACGCCCTTGGGCTGCCCGGTCGACCCGGACGTGAAGACCGTATAGGCGATGTGGTCCTGGCGGGCCACGGGCTGGGGCTCGCTGCCGTCGAGGGGCCCCGCGTGGATGTCGAGGATCGCGACACCTCGCGGGAGACTGCCGGCGAGCGAGCCGGGCTCGGCCGACACCATGACCTTCGGCCGACCGACCTCGAGGATCCGCCGGACGCGCGCGGCAGGGTACGTCGGGTCGATCGGCATGTACGCGGCGCCGAGCGACATCACGGCGAGCATCGCGGCGACGACCGGCGCGGTCCGGGTCGCCCAGATGGCGACCTGGTCGCCATCGGCCACGCCGACGTCCGCGAGCGCCGCCGCGATGCGCCCGGCGTGGTGCCACAGCTCGGCGTACGTCTGCGTCGGACCGTCGCCGGCGACCGCGGGCGCGTCGGGACGGCTCGAGACTTGGCGGGCCACCAGGTCGACCAGCGTCGCGTCCGGGACCTCCGATTCCCTGCCGAAGAGCACGCTCTTCGTTCGTGCGGCCGGACTGGCGTCGTGCGGGGTCGAGGTCATGGTGGCGGTCGTTCCCTCCAGCGTCGGGCGAGCGTCGAGGTGGCCGGACGGCCCTCGGCCCGGCGCACGCCACAAGATTAGGCGGGACGGGAGGCGCCGCTCCTCACGACCTCGCCGGGCGCCGCTACGCCGGGCACCACTACGTCGGGCGCCTCCGCGCCGGGAGCCCCTACGTCGGGCGCCGCCGCCCGCTCCCAGAGCGCGGCGAGCTCGTCGCGTAGCAGCGCCGCCTCCTCGAAACGCAGGTCCGCTGCTGCCGCGTGCATCTCGCGCTCGAGCTCTTCGGCGAGCTCGGCGAGCTCGGCCGGCAGCTCGCCGAGGCCTGGACCCGGAGCCCACCCCCCGCCTCCAACCGCGGCGCGCGTCCTCACCGTGCGGGCGGCCTTGGCGGACCGCACGTCGGCACGACTGCGCTTGGCCCTCGAGGTGCCCTCCGGGCCGCCGCGGAGCCGCTCGAGAATGTCCGTCACCGCCTTGCGGATCGACTGCGGATCGATGCCGTGCTCGGCGTTGTACGCGATCTGGAGCTGGCGCCGCCGTTGGGTCGTCCCTACCGCCTCCCGCATCGAGTCGGTGATCGTGTCGGCGTAGAGGACCACCGTGCCGTCCACGTTGCGCGAGGCGCGGCCCATCGTCTGGACGAGCGACGACGCGGAGCGAAGGAAGCCTTCCTTGTCGGCGTCGAGGATCGCGACGAGCGACACCTCGGGGAGGTCCAGACCCTCCCGCAGCAGGTTGATCCCGACGAGGACGTCGATCGTGCCCAGACGGAGCCCCCGCAGGATCTCGACGCGGGTGATCGTGTCGATGTCCGAGTGCAGGTACTGCACCCGGATCCCGGCGTCGGCGAGGTAGTCGGTGAGGTCCTCCGCCATCTTCTTCGTGAGGGTGGTCACGAGCACGCGCCCGCCCCTGGCGACGGTCGCCTCGATACGGGCCATGAGGTCGTCGATCTGCCCGCGGGTCGGCTGGATGGTGACGTCGGGGTCCACGAGGCCGGTCGGGCGGATGACCTGCTCGACGACCTGCGTGGAGTGCTCGAGCTCGTAGGGTCCGGGCGTCGCCGAGACGAAGATCGCCTGAGGCACCCGCTCGATGAGCTCCTCGAAGCGCAAAGGCCGGTTGTCCAGCGCAGAGGGCAGCCGGAACCCGTGCTCCACGAGGACCTCCTTGCGCGACCGGTCTCCCGCCCACTGGCCGTAGAGCTGGGGCACGGCCACGTGGCTCTCGTCGACCACGACGAGGAAGTCCTTCGGGAAGAAGTCCAGCAGCGTGAAGGGCGGGTCGCCGGGGCTCCGGCCGTCGAGGTGACGGCTGTAGTTCTCGATGCCCGAGCACGAGCCGGTCTCCGCCAGCATCTCGAGGTCGTGCTC
>JAJYMD010000017.1:2012-2996 GCA_021787255.1 Actinomycetes bacterium
GTGCGGGCGCGTAGGCGCTGCGCCTCGAGCAGCTTGCCCTCGCGCTGGAGCTCGGCCAGCCGTTCGCGCAGCTCCACCTCGATCGAGGCGATCGCACGCTGCATGGTCTCGTCCCCTGCGACGTAGTGGGTCGCCGCGAACACCACGACGTCCTCCATCTCCGCGCCGACCTCGCCGGTGAGGACGTCGAAGGGGACGATCCGCTCGACCGTATCGCCGAAGAGCTCGATCCTGAGCGCCGACTCCTCGTAGGCGGGGTGGACCTCGATCGTGTCGCCCCGGACGCGGAAGGTGCCGCGTGCCAGGTTCACGTCGTTGCGCGAGTACTGCAGGTCGACCAGCCGCCGGAGGATGTCCCGCTGGTCGATCTGCTGGCCGACCTGGACCCCGAGGATCCTGCCCGAGTACTCCGCGGGCGACCCGAGACCGTAGATGCACGACACCGATGCGACGACGACGACGTCGCGTCGCAGCAGGAGCGAGGACGTGGTGGCATGGCGCAACCGGTCGATCTCGTCGTTGATGGAGGAGTCCTTCTCGATGTACGTGTCGGTCGAGGGAAGGTACGCCTCAGGCTGGTAGTAGTCGTAGTAGGACACGAAGAACTCGACCCGGTTCTTCGGGAACAGCTCCCGCAGCTCCGAGGCAAGCTGGGCGGCGAGCGACTTGTTCGGCTCGATGATGAGGGTCGGCCGTTGCACCGCCTGGATGGTCCACGCGATCGTCGCCGTCTTCCCGCTCCCCGTGACCCCTCGAAGGGTCTGGAAGCGGTCGCCACGAGCGACGCCTTCCGAGAGGGCGCGGATCGCCGCCGGCTGGTCGCCGGCCGGCTGGAAGGAGGACACCACCTCGAGAGCGGGCACTCCTCCGCAGCGTACCAACGTGGGGTCAGGGGCCAACCTCTTGCCATCCCGTTGCCCTCCTGCTGTTGGCCCGTTGCCCTGCTGCCCCTGTACTTCGCTGCCCTGACGTCGTGCTGCCCTG
>JAJYMD010000487.1 GCA_021787255.1 Actinomycetes bacterium
TCAGCGAATGCGGCCTGTGACCCCGCCTGTGCCTCCGAGACGAGCGAACCGATCGCCTCGTCGTCGAGTCGCCACGCCGCGACCGCTTCGCTCACCATCGTCATGTGTTCTGAGGGCGCCCGTGGCGCTGGCGACGCTCCGGTGCAACTGTGCAGCTGCCGACTCTCAGGGCATGACCGAGGCACAGAACCCAGCCGAGACGCTCATCAGCCAGATCACCCACCTCGGACACGAGGCCGGTGTCTCCTCCGACGCCCTGCGCGCCGCCCGTTTCCGCAAGGCGGAGAAGCGGGAGGTCGGCTACGCGAGCGAGGCCGTTGACGCGTGGATCGAACAGCAGGCGAGCACCCTCGACGACCTGTGGGAGAAGGTTGCCGTCGTCGTCTACGACGCGTTCGCCGGCAACGAAGACGCACGAGCGCTTCGGCCACAGGACCCGTCCTCCTCGGACGACCTCGCCGAGCTGCTGGTCAAGGCGCAGCACTGGGCAAAGGAGATGGAGAACGAGGCGCGCACCAATGCCTCGCGCATCGTCGCGGACGCCAAGGCGAAGGCCGAGGAGATCGAGGAGAAGAGCAGGACCCTCGAGGCCACGGCGCAGCGCAGGGCGGACGAGGCGTTCGCCGAGGCAGCGGCCGCCCACAAGCGAGAGCTCGAGCAGCTCGAGGCGAACCTGGCGAGCGCAGAGGCCCGCTGGCAGGAGATGCGCCGGCGGATGGCCGCCGAGCTCGCCAGGTTCCAGGGCCTCATGGAGGCAGACGTACTCGTCCCGGCGCCCTCGGAGGCCCCCAAGGAGGCACCGCCCTTCGCCCCGACCGCCATCGCCGTCCCCGTTGTCGCTCCAAGCGCCATCCCCGCCGAAGCCGCCTGGGCGCCCGACGACATGACCGGCGTCGAGCCGCTGTTCGCTTCCTTGGTGCCCTCGAGCCCGCTCCTGCCTCCTCCGCCGCCCGGCTACGAGATTGCTCCGTCCGCCCCTGCCCGAGAGGCAGCCGAACTGGACGAGGCGCCCGATGCGCTGATCACCGAGCTTCCGGTCGCTCAGCCCGCAGGTGAGCCAGCCACCGAGAGCGTCGCGTCGCGCATGGAGCTCCTCCGCCAGCGCACCGCCCATTAGCACGCGCCTTCCGCGCCTCGACGCTCGTTCGAGCGGTCTCTTCTGCACAGAAGAGACCGCAGTGGGGGCGGACGCGGCGGCCCGCCCCCACTGCGGGTCAGAAGTCGTAATCGGCTTCGACGGGACGACCTGTCTCGATGGGACCGGCACCCCTGCTCGGCGCAGCCGCACCGACCGTCTCTCGGGTGCGCGGCACGTCGTAGGCCTCGACGGGCGGGGCACCGTCTTCTCGACGCTGCACCTTTTGGACCTGGGCCTTCGCGTAGCGAAGGCTCGGGCCGGCATCGTCGACGATGATCCGTGTCGCGTAGCGGGTGTTGCCCTCCTGGTCCGTCCACTTCTCGGTACGGATGCGACCTGCGACAAAGACGCGGTCGCCCTTTGACAGCTCGGCCACGTTCTCGGCGAAGTCGCCGAACGCGACGCAGCGCGCGAAGTACGTGTCCCCCTCTTGTGCTTCGGCGTCTCGACCGCGGTAACGGTTCACGGCCACGCTGAAGCGCGCGACCGCCGTTCCGCTCGCGGAATAGCGCAGCTCTGGGTCTGCGGCGAGATTGCCCACCCAGAAGACCTCGGACCCGTTCATGTGTTCTCCTTTCGCTCCGGGCCGAGCGTCGGTGCTGCGCGGTGCGCGACGGTGTGTCGCGCAGTGTTGGCAGTGACGACGACCATGCCCAAGAGCTTGGGAGGGTGGCGCGCTCGGAACGCTCCGGCTCGGGCTCGTTCGGCGCGACCCCCGGAGCCAGGTCGCGCTCCGCTGCGCACGAGAGCACGCAAGCCACGGGCCGCAGGCAAGAGCCTGCAGCGCCGGGATGTGGTCGGGCTGGCGCTCGGTGCAATGGTGCCGGGTCACAGATGCCCGGTCGCTCTCACGTACGGCCTCGGATCCGGTGCCTCCTGGCCGGCCAGGAACACGCCCGACGCAGACGCGCGGTGCGCTCCCCGTCCAGGTGAGGTACGCGGGCTACGCGGCCCCGGCGGCGCTGATCGCCATCACCTGCCGTCGCAGCAGCGCGAGGTCCGCCTCGCGTGGCGTCGTCGCCACGTAGCGCCGGCGGACCTGGGGCAGCAGGTCCAAGAGCGCGGCGTGCAGCATCGAGACGAGCCGAGGGTCGCGGCCTTCTCCTGCGACGAGCTCCTCAGGGCCTGTGACGGCGACGCCGACCCGCTCGGGGCTCGTGAGCGGCAAGAAGCGCGGCCCGAAAGTCAAGAGCCGCTCCCGGGTCCGCTCGGAGGTGCCCGGCGGCAGGGAGGCGACGACGATCTCCTCGCACTCGTGCGGCGTGAGGCTCCGGCCGAGCTCGGACTCTTTGAACGAGATGCGGTCTTGAATTGTGCGCCGCAGGCGCGCCGTGTTGCGGCCGTCGCCGTTCGTTGCGCTGTCCTGCTGGCGACCGGCGTCGTTCACCGCTCCGTGCACGACGATCGACAGATAGCTGAAGATCGCAACGGCCGGCTGATGGAAGTCGATCTTGCGCAGCGACGAGCAGGTGCGCTCCAAGAGCATCGACTCCAAGAGATCGGCACGGTAGTTGGCCGCCGCCCGCTTCTCCACCACCATGTCGACATAGGCGTGCATCGCGGGCAGCAGCTCGCCGTAGACCTCGGATTCGGTGAGCGGCTCCTCACCGCGCACGGCCTGGACGGCCACGAGCCGCTCGACTGCGCGCGTGACGCCTCTCCACTCCGAGGTCGCCTTGTCCGACAGGCGCCGTCTCCGCCCGCCGCGCCGTTGCGGGGGAGCGCTACCCCCGACGGTGATCGCATCCACCTGCTCTTCGAGGTGCCTCATCATCCCATCCCCTCCCCGTCGACTGTCGCCCACGCCGCACGGGTGACCGACTGGATCAACGTGTACTCCCACGGTATCGGCTCCT
>JAJYMD010000418.1 GCA_021787255.1 Actinomycetes bacterium
AACTGATTGAAGAGCGCGTGCACGGTGGAGGTGACGAGCACCTCGCACGGCAGGAGCCGCCTAAGATGTTGCAGTCTTTCGCCGTCTCGCCCGAACCCAGCAAGTCCTTTCTCCACATCGCCTACCGTGCCGGGCTCCGACACCCCCTGAACGTCGCCGCACCCGGTCTTCCGATCGTCGCAGCCAACCCACCGATCGTCGGTGAGCGCGCCGAGGTCACGCGGGCTCGCGAGCGCGGCTGGGCCCGATCGAGCGGTGAGCTGCTCACGGACGCCACCGGGGTCGCGGTCGCCATCACGACCGGCAGGAACGAGCCGGACACCGCGATCAGCGCCGTCTGGATCGCCGAACACGACGAAGAGGAGACGGCGCGCCGTATCATGGAGTCGGCGAGGCGGCTCGCGGAGAGCCCCGGGCGATCGGCGTCCCCGCCGGCACGGCAAGACGAGCGCTCGATGGACACGGAGGAACGGTGAGCATGCTTGGGCGACCTCGGCTTTCGCTGGAGCGCTCCGCTCTTCTCGTGGTCGACATGCAGAACGACTTCGTCCACCCAGATGGCGGGTTCGGCGTGAGCGCGCGCCGAGCCGGGTCCACCATCGACTTCGCAGCGTTGAACGGGACGATCCCCAAGGTTGCCGCACTGCTCGAGGCAGTGCGAGCTTCTTCGAGGCCGGTGGTCTACATCACCCATGTGCTGCGCGCCGACTACTCGGACGCCGCGTTCCCGTACTGGCGAGCCGGTCCGCCAGGGACGCAGAGAAAGGGCAAATTCCTGATCGAGGGCACCTGGGGCGCCCAGGTGGTCGACGACTTGGCCCCTGCCCCCGGCGACCACGTCGTGGTGAAGAAGGGGTTCGACGGGTTCTCGAACACCACCTTGGACCTCGTGCTCCGCAATTGCGGCGTGGACACCTGCGTCGTGTGCGGAGTGAAGACGTGCGTGTGCGTCTCCTCCACCGTACGCGGGGCGTCCGAGCGCAACTACCACGTGGTCGTCGTCGGTGACGCCTGTGCGGACAACACCCGTCAGTGGCACGAGGCGGAGCTCGTCACGATGTCGAGGATCTTCGCCGACGTGCTGGACGTCTCGACGGTCGTCGACATGTACACCGACGTCGCCAGCCATGCGGCCGACGTGCCCCCAACCACCGCGATCGCCTGAGGACGGCCGCTCACACGGGACGCGTCATCTCCGTCTGGCGGCGAGGGCCGGGTGCATCACCGAGACGACCTTCGCGGGAGGGTCCGTCCGCCCGCCGCCTTGTGGATGGCCTGATAGGCCTCAACGGTCTGGAGCTTGTGCAAGCGTGCGTACGCCTCGATCTTGTCCCGGTCTCCCGCCTCCAGCAACGTGAGCATCTCGGCGTGCTCTTTCACCGCCTCCCCTGACCGCTCTGGCAGGTAGACGAACATCGTCTGGCGCAACCGGTCGAGCTTGGCGTTCGTCTGGTCGATCATCTCGACGAGGTACCGGTTCGGGCAACGGCTCACGATCGTGTCGTGGAAGGACCGGTTCAGACGGCTGAACTCCATCGGGTCAGCCTTGACGGACGCCTCCCCCATTCGTTGCGCCGCCGCGCGGAGCTTGGTCATGTCGCTCTTCCGCAGGAACGGCGCCGCCAGCGCCGACGCCGCACCCTCGAGGATGGCAAGGCACACCATGGCAGGACCCCACATCGTGGCGTCGACAGGGGCCACGATCGGACCGGCGTTCCGCCGGAACTGGACCCAGCCTTCGGCCTCCAACCGGCGCAGCGCTTCGCGCATAGGGATCGGGCTCACTCCGAGCTCACGGGACAGCGCGTCAATGTTGAGGCGCGCCAAGGGAGTGTAGGTGCCGTCGTGAATGCGATCTCGTAACAGCGCGTAGGTGCGCTCCAGCTTGCCCACCGCATCCGAGCCCCCCGCTGCTGACATCGTCATCTACCTGGTGCTCGCGGCTGGCGAGCTCGCGGCCGGCGATGCCGGGAAGTCATCGGCGCCTACCTTCACCTCCGAGGTCTGGCGGATCTCCCCGACTAGGCGCTCCTTCCCGTCCAGGTCCAGAACGGGCATTGCCTCGGTGTACCAGCTGGGAATGACGTCGTTCCCGTAGGAGTCACGACGTCGAGGGTCGTCGACGCGCCACCGGAGAGTCTCGTGGTCCGGGTCGCCCGTGTAATAGTCGCTGGTGTAGATCTCGACGCGATGGCCGTCAGGGTCCCGCAAGTAGACGTAGAAGGCGTTCGACACGCCGTGACGGCCGGGACCACGCTCGCGATGGCCCTGCGCGTGCAAGGCACCCAGAACGTCGCAAATGCGCTGCACGTGGTGGCTCTCAGGCGTGAAGAAGCCCAGGTGATGCAGACGAGGGCCCGCGCCACCCGTGAACGCGACGTCGTGAACCGTCTGATTGCGAAACATCCATGCCGCGTAGAGCGTCGACTCGTCCTCGATCGTCTCCGAGCAGCCGAAACCGAGCGAACGATAGTGCTCGAAGGCCTGTCGGACGTCGGGAACAACCAGGTTGAAATGGTCGATCCTCGCGGGCTCGGCGCCGTGGCGCAGCTCGTAGCGCTGAATGAGCCTCTCCACCCGAGACGCCTGGCAGAACAGCTCGACCGTGAACTCGGGTGAGTCTTCAACCCGCTCGCTCTCACCGATCCCCGGGGTCGTCCCTGCCGGGAACCAACGGGTCCGGCAACCTCTCCTCCCGTACCACTCAGCCCCGCGGGCCAGATCATCGGGGGTCCGCACGCGGAAGGACAGGTACTCGAGAGCTGTCGCATCTGCCGTCCGCAGCACAAGGTTGTGATGGATCAACTCGTCACCATCGCGTAGGTACAGCGTGGTGACGTCCTCTTCGCTCACGTGGAAGCTTAAGAGGTCCACCCAGAACCAGCGGGCACGTGCAAGGTCGGTGACCCGGAGGGACGCGTAAGCAGCTCGGACGATGTCTGGAGCGAGCATGTCGACGGCATACGACCCCATTGCTCATCCTCCCCGATCA
>JAJYMD010000323.1 GCA_021787255.1 Actinomycetes bacterium
TGCGACCACCCCTTGGACTTACTCGTCTAGGAGCTCGCAGCCCGCACGCTGAAGTCGCCGTAGAGGCCCAAGGTGACCACCCGAAGCCGGGCACGGGTCAGCTGGTGAAGATGCGAGGCGACCGCCGGGATGCTCGCCGCGCAACTCGCGCACCCTCCCGCCACGAACCACACCATGGTGGGCTTGTTGCGAAGGGACGCGATCGTCGCGACCGTCCCCGCAGGAGTGGCGAAGGTGCCGTTGGGCGCCGGTGCCTCCGACGCGGACACGGACGCCGACGCGGACAGGAACGCCAGCGCGGACAGGGACGCGGTCGTGACCTGGCGCTCCGGCACCGCGCGCGGGACCTTGGCGCTCGCCTCCCCACCCCCGGTCCCCGCGACCGCGTAGGCACCGAGACCGGCGGCGAGAACGAAGGCGCGCCAGGAGATGGCGAGCGGCCGTTCACCACGTGCGATCCGATGACCAGCCCGACCAGCGCAGCGACCAAGGTCACACCGCTGGCGGGGAGGAGCCGGCTGCGCCGCCGCTGCGCCGCTGCCCGACTCCCGGCGGCACCGGTCGGTCGCAGCGGTCGCCGGCGCGTCGACGCCCTGCTCATCAAAGGGCTCCTTGTCTGGCCCTGGATCCTCGGGCTCGGACTTCTTCAGCGCCCGGGTACGCCGCGAAGCACTGCGAGCGGGCCAGCTTGCGGAGCCCCCACCAGCACATGGCGGCGAGGAGCACGAGGCTCGCTGCGAGGAACTCGCTCTGGCGGACGGCGAAGACGTGCTGCAAGGTGCCCGTCGTCGTGTACAGGCCCATCCCCGAGATCCCGACGAACGCGAGCAGTGAGGGGACGATCGGAGTGCAGCACAGAAAGCTCGCCAGCAGGCTCGCGACGAACGCCACGCCGCCATGCCGCGCCGCTCAGTGTGAGGAAGGTTGGGCTTGCCGAGGGCTTGCCGGCTTCAGCCCGCAGGAGGTACCTCGGCAACCGTGCCTGGCACCGCTGGCGTGCAGGAAGCTCGGCCTGGCCCGCGGTGGCGTCCCCACGCCCACGTGGGGCGAAGACCGATGGCGGCGACGACGACGAGGCAGGCGAACACTCCCGCGAGGCTCGCCGGGGCGCCCGCGAGCACGCAGGCGACGAGCGCCATCGCGCTGGCACTGGCGGCTGCGGCCATGGCGACGACCGCCGTCGGCCACGGCTCGGCCGAGCCGGGATGCTCGAGGCGGCTGATCCGCCAACGCAGATGCTCGGCGCCCATGAACCCTGGTGCCATCGGCGGGGTCTTGTGGCTCACGAGCACAGCCGCCTGAATGAGCGCGGACAGGACGGACTCGGTCCCCACGACACGCGCCGCCTCGTCGTCGGCGGCTGCCTCGAGCTCGCGGCGGAGCCCCTCCCAAGCCCGGCGCACCGGTGGGAAGCGTCCGTAGGCCGCGGCGATCGCCCCGCCGATGGTGAGCAGCCGGGGGTGCCCGAGGCGCACGTGGGCCGCCTCGTGCTCACACACCGCCTGGCGCTCAGCGCTCCCCAAGGGAGCGAGCATGCCCGAGGTCACCACCGCCCGGCAGCGCCACAGGCCCGAGGAGAACGCCGCCGGGTGCACCGAGGGCACCACCCACACCACGCCCGCGCTCGTCGGACGCCGGACGGACCGCGAAAGAACGATCCCGCGCATCTCGGCACGCCTGGCGGCAGCGGCCTGGCGGAGCCCCTGGACGACGAGCGCGCCAGCCACGAACGCCCCGGGCACCTCGCCGAGGAGCTGCCACTGGCTGCGGTCGAGCCCGAGAAGGCAGCCCCCGCCCGAGGTGTGGATCCCCCCGAGCCACGACCCGAGCGCGCTGCCGAGACACGTCAGCCACACTGCTGGCACAAGGGCCCAGCCGAGCAGGCCGACCAGGTGCGCACCCGCCGCAACCCGAGGCGAGATCCTGCCGTGGCGCCCCGCGAGCAGCGAGAGCACGGCGAGGACGGCGAAGAAACCGAGCCCGGCGGCTACGGCGCTCACCGTCGGCGCGCCCGCTTGAGTGCCGAAGCGAGCTCCGCGACGAGCTCTGGGTCGTCGAGGTCGTCGACGAAGTGCGCGAGGGCCACACGGGGGTGCGCGGTCGCCGAGAGCAGGGAGCGGATCGCTTGGGCGGTCAGCTCGTCGGGGTCGCCCGCCGCGCGATACAGATGGCCCTTTCCCTCCTCGACGCGCTCGACGAGGGACTTGTCGACGAGGCGGCCGAGCACGGTCATCACCGTCGTGTACGCCCTGGTGCCGTCAGTGCCGTCTCCGAGCCGCTCCCAAACCTCGCGTCCGGAGAGCCAGCCGGAAGCCGACCACAGCACCTCGAGGACCTCGCTCTCGAGGTCGCCAACCCTGCGCCCCGCGACCAGCCGTCTCGGCACCGACGACCACCTCCTACGGGTCCGTAGTGTAGGCCACCGACAAGCCGACGAGGCGCCCCAGCGTGGCGGACGTCAGGGCCGACGTCGTCACCCGACGGCCACCGAGCAGCGTGGTCGCAAGGCTCCCGATGTGCACGACAGCAGCCACTGGGGCGCTGTCACGGACATGGCCGACGAGCCGCCTTCTGCCTGCGAGCAGAGCGCACGTCGACGGTCTCGCCGCTGCGGAGTGCTTCGAACGAGCAGGTTCCCGTGCCAGCGCTCGGGTCGTGTCCCCGCTCGCCGGCGAAGACGACCTTCTGCAGAGACGCGTCGGTCCCGCCGTCAGGCTCGAGCGCCTCGAGCTGCGCCGGTCCGCACGCCCTCGACCTGGGAGGAGAGGTCTGCAGCTGTGGCGACGAGGGCTTCGTGCGGAGTGCACACGGCGCGATCCGCCAGCCGCCCCGGGCGCAGCGGGCGGGTCGGCTCCCCTCTACGCTGCGCAGCACGAGAGCTTCTCCACGTCACGAGTGAAGGTCTGGGCCGCGAGCTTGAGGCCCTCGGCCATGGTCAGGTAGGGGTGGAAGGTCCCGGCGAGCTCGGCGGTGGTGATGCCATGGCGGATG
>JAJYMD010000104.1 GCA_021787255.1 Actinomycetes bacterium
CATCAATCCGCAGATCTCCCGCCTGAGCACCCCCGCCAGCGGCCCTTTGACGTGCGGCACCGCCCGGTCGAAGTGTTTGTCCGTAACCCGCCCGAGGTGCCGTAGTCGTAGCATCGTCGTTTCCTGCCAATGGCCTGGGAATACTTCGATCTGGCTCCGAACAGCATAGAACGACATGCCAGCCCTGATCATCTGCTTATCCTCTTCGCTTAGTGCGCTGATGAGAAAGTCTCCTTGGTACTGCACGGCGTCACTCCCAACCTCGGAAAAGTGGGCCTCAAAAGTATCGTCGCCAACCTTGTCGACCACACCAACCCACCGTTCCGCCAGTCGCATCGGCGCAGTCGGCGCTGGAGCGGGCTGCGTCGCGTAGGCGCGTCGCACGGTCTCAAGAAGGTCTGCGAGGTCCATCTCGCTTGCCGCAGCATCAAACACAACGTGACATCCGCGATCCTTGTCGGAATAGTCTCCTGTCCTGAAAGGTCGGTCGTCTTGGCGGGTGAAGACTCTCCCAACGATGTCTCTGGCGAATACCGCCCAAGGCGGGAAACTCGTCTCAAGATTAGGCACATCGCCCGTCGTGCCAGGTGTCGTGCTGGCTCGGTCGTTAGCTGCCGGCGGCATTGGTTTCACCCTCTTTGTCGACTCAGGTGTGTCAGATGTGTGAATATGCGTTGCGCGCGGTCCAGGCAGGCTGACCACTGATTGTCGAGTATCTCCAACAAGTGAGGGACGTTCGCCGAGCTTGGAGGCGGCGGTTCAGGTCGAAGAGACGGATCTGTGAAGTCAACCCGTGACGTTGCGTGATGCTTCGCAGGCTTCAGCAGGAAGTGGTCACTAACGACGGTATAAATTCCATAAGGGGTTACCTGCGCGCTGGGTTGTACCCTGACCTGAATCCGTCCGTGCCACCCGTCATCGCGAGTACCCTCAACCGTGACGTCACGCGTTCCCGGCACATTTAGTATTGGTTTCCAGACCTGTTTTGGCGCTAGTATGTCCCCGAAATGATGCCACGCGTCGCGTGATTGTGCAACCCAGTGTAAGTGTGAGTTGATGGTTAGAGAACTTACAGGGCTTTCTAATAGAGAAATCGCCCCCACTACAACGTCTCTTAGCCCATCAAACTCCTGCGGGATCTCGGTGAAAACGTTGAAAAAGGTTTCTTGGACGTGGACGCCCATAGTGCCTATCGTCAGTGATGCAAGCGGCCCTGCAATAAAGTGAACGTCCGCGTTTTCGGTGTCTTCCGGACCTACGAGGTCGTGGAGACGAAACCAGGCAGGCGAAAAAGTAGATGGGTGAAAGTGGCCAGTAATGACGATTCCCAGCCTTCGAATGTCGTCAACCATCGTGGGGAGCCTCACTGGTCAAGGCGGCGGACCCGCGAAGTGTAGCAACGGAGCACTGGCCTCGCCGAGAGGGAGACGTCTCATCGGAAGCGTTGGTGTCCAGCCGGGTTGTAGGTACGTACTGAGCTAGTGCCCTGAGCGCCATCGTTGGTGGGGCGGGAGGATGTCCCACTCGGCGTGGAACTTGGATGACGGCCCCGAGCAGCTGAGCTATGCGGCCACCTCCTGTTCAGCAGTGTAGATGGGGGGTGTGACGACCACTCTGACGTGCTCGTTGAGCGAGTCGCGGAGCGCCTTCAGGTGCATGTGGCCGTTGACACGTCGGAACTGCTTCTTCGCCTCGACGAGGCCCGCCGCGCACCACCGCATCGCCATGGTGCCCGACTCCCAGCGCTTCACGTTCGTCGAGTGATCCCTGCAGATCTCGATCATCGACTCGACGCAGTTGGTCGAGCGCAGCGTGCGGGCGAGGGTGGGCGGCACGTGCAGGCGCGCGACGGTGAAGGTCTCGGCCAGCCCCTCGCGCAGGCTGCCTGCAGCTCCGGGGTGCGCGTGTTCGAGCTCTCTGGCGAGGGCCTCGAGGTCGCCCTGGCCGGCCAAGGGGTCGGGGTTGCGATAGGCGGCGCGCATGCGCTTCTCCACCAGACGGGCGACCTTGTCGGGCAGGTAGCGCTTCACGTTGCGGATTTTGTGGAGTTGGCACCGAGCGATGACCGGGTGGTCGAAGACGGCCTTCACCGCGGCACTGAGCGCCTTCGCGCCGTCAAGGACGCACAGGATCGGCTTCGTGACGCACAGCCCCCGGTCACGAAGTCCGACGAGCAGCCCGGTCACGAGCGTCGAGTTCTCCGTGTCGCCTTCGACGACTCCCAAGGGGTGCTTCACCCCGTCGATGTCGATGCCGACGGCAACAACGCAGCAGTGGCCTGCAAAGTGCACCCCGTCCACCATGAGAGCGACGAGGTCGAGCCCCGAGAGATCAGCCGCCATGAGCTCTTGAAGCGCGGTCTCGGTGGCGGCGACGAACCGGCGGGAGACTGCCGAACGCGAGGTGCCCCGGCTCCGCTCCTCGACGGCGGTGCCGACGGGCTCGAGGCCGGCCGTGTAGCGGCGCGTCGAGATCTTGGCGAGCATCTTCTCCATCGCCATGCGTCCCAAGAGCTCGGTCGAGCTGAAGCACTCGTAGGTCGCAAGCGCGACTTCCGACGAGCGGTCCGCGCTGCGCACCCGGGGACGGGTGATCTGGACCTGTCGGCCCCCGAGGGTGACGACTCCGTCGTCGCTGCCGTGGCGCAGCGCCAATCTGTCGGGGTCGTGGCGGCCCTTCGGCCCGGCGAGGGTCTCGACCTCGTGGGCCATCATCGTCTGGACGACCTTGAGGCCCGCGCCGACGCAGAACGCGAGCAGTCCCTCTTCGAGCTCGCCGGCGAGCTCTGCGACCGAGACGCTCACGGTGTCGGGCAGCACGAGCGCGGCCTCGTGCACAGCGCGCGCGGCGTCCATCTTCGCCTTCTTCGGCGTCGTGCGGCCCGAGGTGCTCGCGCGAGGAGTCGAGGTCTGGTAGTTCTTCATGTTGGCGGTCCCCTTCCTGAGTTGGATGTCTTCCAGGACGCCCGACACCTACCAGCTGGCAGGTC
>JAJYMD010000344.1 GCA_021787255.1 Actinomycetes bacterium
TGAACGTCGTGCCGACATGAACGTCGCGCCGACATGAGAAAATATGGCATCCTGGCGACCGCGGCCGCTCTCCATACGCGCCGACCGAGCCGAGCGCCAATGATCGACCTCGCGAGCCCCTTCGACTTCGTCGTCTTCGCAGACAACGCCGTCGTGCTGCCGGCGCTGCCCGACGCCTCGTTCCAGCTCGTCTACGTCGACCCGCCGTTCAACACCGGAGCGGTCCGCGCTCGGCGGACCCTCGTGACCACCCGCGACGAGCAGGCCGGCGATCGCGTGGGCTTCGGCGGGCACCGCTACCGCACGACCGAGACCGGCACGCGCGCCTTCGAGGACAGGTACGGAGACTACGCAGGCTTCCTCGGGCCGCGCCTCGTCGAGGCTCGAAGGCTGCTCGCAGACGACGGCACCCTCTACGTCCATCTGGACTACCGCGAGGCGCACTACGTGAAGGTCCTTCTCGACGGCATCTTCGGGCGGCGCTGCTTCCTCAACGAGCTGATCTGGGCGTACGACTACGGGGGCAGGGCCAGCGATCGCTGGCCCGCGAAGCACGACACCATCCTCGTCTACGTGCGCCGCGCCGGCGCCCACCACTTCGACCGGACAGCGGTCGAGCGCGTCCCCTACATGGCCCCCGGGCTCGTCACGCCCGAGAAGGCGGCACGCGGCAAGTTGCCGACGGACGTGTGGTGGCACACGATCGTGCCGACGTCAGGGCGCGAGAAGACCGGCTACCCCACCCAGAAACCGGCTGGCGTGCTGAGACGCATCCTCCAGGCGTCGTCGTCGCCCGGGCGCCGGGTGCTCGACTTCTTCGCAGGCAGCGGCACGACGGGTGCCGTCGCCCGCGAGCTCGGCCGCCGCTTCCTGCTCGTGGACGACGAGCCAGGCGCGCTCGAGGTGATGCGCCGGCGGCTCGGTGGGGACGGTGTCGCCTACGTGGCGGCCGACGGCAGCCCGCTGTCGGCGACCTGCGGGTGAGCACCCGCGCGCTCGGCGGCCGCCTCCGCGGACGACACCCGGGCCAACGCCTCGAGCACCGCGAGGGCACGACCGGTCTCCAGCGCGTCTTCGGCCATCGCGACCCCTTGTGCGAGCCCCTGGGCCCGGCCGGCCACCACGAGTGCCGCTGCCGCGTTCAGCACGCTGATGTCGCGCCGCGCGCTTCGCTCGCCCTCGAGGACGCGGCGGACCGCGGCCGCGTTGAACGCGGCGTCGCCGCCGCGCAGCTCCCCCATCGACGAGCGCGCGAAGCCGAGCTCTTCGGGCTCGAGCCGCCAGGTGCGCAGGGCGAAACCCTTCCGCGCCGCCTTCTCCGCCACGACCTCGACGACCGTGGACGGCGAGGTGACGCTCAGCTCGTCCAGCCCGTCGTCGGCATAGACCACCATCGCGTGCAGGCTCCCGTTCGTGCCCAGCACCTCAGCCAGCTTCGTGGCCATCGCGGGATCGCTCACCCCGACGAGCTGCCGGCGCGCCCGCGCAGGGTTCGCGAGAGGCCCGAGGAAGTTGAACACGGTCGGGACCCCCAGCTCTCGCCGGACCGGACCCGCGTGACGCAGCGCCGGATGGTAACGCGGAGCGAAGCAGAATCCCATCCCGACGTCCGCGACGCAACGTGCAACCCCCTGCGGCCCGAGGTCCACCGCGACGCCGAGAGCCTCGAGGACGTCCGCGGTGCCGACGGAAGAAGAGGCGGCGCGGTTGCCGTGCTTGCACACGAGCGCGCCTGCCCCTGCGGCGATGCACGCGGCGAGCGTCGAGACGTTGATGCTCGCGAGCCGGTCGCCGCCGGTTCCCACGACGTCGACGACGTCACCTTCGACGTGCAGCGGCACGGCGTGCTCGAGCATCGCGCGCACGAACCCGGTCATCTCCTCGACGGACTCGCCTTTCATCCGCAGTGCCACGAGCAGCGCCGCGATCTGGGCGGGGGTCGCCGCGCCGTCGAGCACCTCGCCGATCACAGCCGCCGCCTCCTCGTCCGAGAGAGAGGCGCCGGACATGATGCGCTCGAGCGCATCGGAGAGCCCCCCCGGGGGGCCGAGAGCGCGTCGGCCGCTCAAGGTGCCAGGTGCGAACGTGTCAGTCCCACCACAGGTCACCGTCGATCACCCCGCGCCCGATGAGGTCGAGCTGGACTTGCGAGGTCCCCTCCACGATCGTGAGCTGACGCGCGTCGCGGTACCACTGCTCGGTCGGATGGTCCTCCATGTAGCCGGCGGCCCCGAGCAGCTGGAGGGCGAGGCCCGAGGCGCGCACCGCGAGCTCGGTGGCGAAGTACTTGGCCATGGAGAGGAACGGCACGTCTTGCTTCGCGAAGCGGCCTGCGTCCGACATCGCCGCCGCGCGGTAGGTGAGCAGACGCGCGGCCTCGATGTCCACCGCGCACTTCGCGATCTCCCAGCGGATCCCCTGGAAGTCGGCGATGGTCTTCCCGAAGGCGGCGCGCTGCTTCACGTAGTCGGTCGCGTACATGAGCGCGCCCTCGGCAAGACCGATCCCGCGCGCCGCGACCACCGGCCGCATGGAGTTCAGCCCGAGCATGGCGAGGCGGAACCCGCCGACTTCCCCGATGACGTTCTCGGCCGGGACTCGCACACCGTCGAGCAGGAGCTCGCCAGTGTCCACGCCGCGGACTCCCATCTTCTTGTCGCTGCGGCCGACCGAGACCCCTTCGAACCGGCGCTCCACGATGAAGGCGGTGACCGAGTCGTGCGCGCGGCTCTCCGGATCCCCGGTCTTGGCGAACACCGTGTACCAGTCGGCCTCGCGCACGCCCGAGATCCAGCACTTCGTGCCGGTCAGCACCCAGCCGCCCGGGCTCTTGGGGTCCGGCACCGCCCGCGTGCGCATCCCCATGACGTCGCTCCCCGCCTGGGGCTCGGAGAGCCCGAACGCCGCGCGCTGGCGCCCGTCTGCGATCGGCGGCAGGTACCGGCGCTTCTGGTCTTCGCTGCCCGCGATGAGCACGGGACCGGT
>JAJYMD010000170.1 GCA_021787255.1 Actinomycetes bacterium
TGTCGACGAGGTGTTCAGCGCGCTGGGCGCGATCCGGGACTCGGGCACGTCGCTGCTCGTCGTGGAGCAGCATCTCGACCGGGTCCTGTCCATGGCCGACCGCGTCGTCCTGCTCGTTCGCGGCCGGGTGGAGGCCGAAGGTCCGGTCGCCGAGGTCGAGCCCGTCGTCGCGCGGCTTCTTCCGGCACCTCCGTCGGCGATCCGCGCAGACGCTCCACGCGAGTGACGCACGTCACTCGCCGGTCGCCACCTCCGACCACGTCACCTCCGACCAAGTCACCTCCGTCCTCGTCACCTCGATCGACCCATCTCGACCCTCACGCTCCGCACCCCGGCGGCTCGCCGTGGCGCCCCGAGGCGGACCAGAAGAGCCCGAGCAAGCCGCAGATCGTCGACTTGGCCACGAGCCAGCGGTCGTGCACGAGCACGCCGTAGCCGCTGGAGGGCGATGCGAACAGCGGCTTGTGGGAAGGGCTCAACAGGTTGTAGGTGACCTCCGCGCAAGGCGACGGCAGTGCCGCATCGTCGCAGCCGCTCTTGGAGAGCAGGTGCACGGCCGACACCTTCGCGCCTGCAGCCTCTTTCGCCAGGGACGACGACAGCGCTTCTCTCAGCGCAGTGCGCAGCGCGCTGCCGTCCTGGATGAGCGCCGTTTTCGCCTTCACGCTGTGGTTCGCGAAGTCGAACAGCGTGGCGTAAGCTCGCCCGATGGCGGCCTTGGCGCGCGCGGGCTGGGTCTGGGACGGGCCGGACCCGCAGGCGCTCACGACGATCGCCACCACCGCCACGAGGACCATGGACGTGAGCCTGGACCGGAGGCGCCGAGCTCCGTCGTGTGCCCCGGAGGGCCGGCCCGACCCCGATCCGCTGGAAGCCGGCTTCGTGACCATCCCGCGAGGGTGAGCGCGACGTCTCGGCCTGCATAGGGCCGATCGTCCCGAATCCCGTTCCGGCGGCTCGCACCGATGCCGCGCAGCACGTCTGCGAGACGGTCCCGGTAGGCTCGCCGGCACGCCCATGAGGGTAGCCTCCACTGCCACGGGAAGGAGCGCGATGAGCCACGCGGCGAGCCCCTCTTGGGGTGCCACGACCGACTGCGTCCGGGGCGACGCGGAGATCACCGCAGAGGAGCTCGCCGAGATGCTCGGCACGGAGCGCGCGCCGCTCCTGCTCGACGTGCGGGAGCCCGACGAGTTCGAGGGATGGGCCATCCCTGGTGCTCGCAACATCCCTCTCTCCACCCTCGCGGAGGAGATCGGGCACGTCGAGCGCGACCGGCGCGTCGTCGTCGTCTGCGCCAGCGGGCTGCGGTCCGCAAGAGCGGTCGGCGCACTTCGAACGGCAGGGATCGACGCTGCCAACCTCGTCGGCGGGATGCTCGCCTGGTCCTGCGTCTACGACACCGCCTCCTCGGAGGTGGGTCCGTTCCTCGTGGTCCAGCTCCGGCGTCGCGGCAAAGGATGCCTCTCCTACGTCGTGGCGTCGGACGGCGAGGCGATGGTCGTGGACCCCTCCACCGATGTCGAGCGGTACCTGGAGGTCGCCGCAGGGAACGGCTGGAGGGTCACCCACGTCGTCGACACGCATCTCCACGCGGACCACGTGAGCGGCGCTCGGGCGCTGGCCGCCGCGACGGGGGCGTGCCTGCACCTCTCGCCGGGAGACGAGCTGCGGTACCCGTTCGCGCCGCTGGCGGGCGGTGAGCTCCTCGAGCTCGGGGCCGCGGCGGTGCGGGTGATCGCGACCCCCGGGCACACCATGGGGTCCGTCGTGCTCGACCTGGAAGGCAGGGCGATGCTGACGGGCGACACGCTCTTCGTCGACGGCGTCGGGCGTCCGGACCTTGCCGACCGGGCGCGCGAGTACGCGGAACAGCTGTACTGCTCCCTGCAGGCGCTGATGGCGAACCGGTCCGACGAGGTGCTCGTGCTCCCCGCGCACTACGGCGACGTCGACGTCGTCCCTTCGGCTCCCGTCGCGGCGCGTCTCGGAGACGTGCGCGCCGCGGTCCCGCAGCTCGGCTGGGACCGAGACCGCTTCGTGTCGTGGGCGTCGACGCGCGCGGCACCCCGACCCCCGAGCTATGTCGAGATCGTCCGGCTGAACTCCGGGGAGGCCACGGCCCCGGTAGAGGAGGTCCGGACTCTCGAAATGGGTCCCAACCGCTGCAGCGCCGCCTGACCGCCCGGGAGCGGAGCTCTCATGGGTCACGCTGCTCGAACAGGCCACGCTGCTCGAACAGGCCACGCTGCTCGAACAGGCCACGCTGCTCGAACAGGCCACGCCGCTCGAACAGGCCGAGGACGTAGGCGGCCTGCCCGACATGCTGGAGGTCGTCGGCGAGCACGCTCATGAGCCGCACCCCGAGCGTGACGGGGGGGTCCCAGCGCGTGTCCACCACGCGGTCGAAGTCCGCGTCGACGAGCGGGCGAAGGTATCCGACCGTCGCCGCGTGCACCGCGTCGTGGTAGCCGAGCAGAAGCGCAGGCTCTACGGCGACCGCGCCGGCATCTCGCGGGTCCTGGCCGTAGCCGGTCTCCAGGCGCTCGAACGGCAGCGCGAAGCGTGCGTCCCAACCTTCCGCGGTCCACCGCTGCTCGGTGCCGGCCACCTCCGCGACGTGGTCGTCCTGGACCCGCGTGAGGTGCCAGATAAGCCAACCGATCGGGTTCGCGCTCTCGTCGGGTCGGAACAGAAGCGCGTCGAGAGAGCGCCCCTGGACGACGGTGTGGACGGTCTCGTGCACACGCCCGAACCCGTCGACGAGAAGCTCTGAGGTGGAGGTCATGGTCCGCTCCCTTCGGTCGCCTCCTTCGGCGCTCGGTCCGTCACCATCTTGCGCGAGTTTGCCGGACTCGGGGCGCCCCAGGACCCCGAGCCCCGGACCCCGAGCCCCGGACCCCGAGCCCCGGACCTCGAGCCGCGGACCTCGAGCCGCGGACCCCGAGCCCAGGACCCCGAGCCCAGGACC
>JAJYMD010000149.1 GCA_021787255.1 Actinomycetes bacterium
GTGTCGGCGTCGAGCCCCTCGGGTTGGTCTTGGATACCGCGGCGGCGCGTGTCGGCAACGACAGGCCTCCCGGCGCGCCATCTGGTGCCGATCCGCCACGCGAATGCTCCGTCGCTTTGCCCACAGGTCTGTCCGGGGTCACGGCGAATCGCTGCTCGAGGTCGAAATCGCCTGCTGCGACCTGCGACACAACGGTGGTTGGCAGCTCTCGGGTGGTGCTTTGGGCGACGCCGAGGGGTGGCAGAACTGGCCGGGGGTCCTCGGCGCGCCAGGCGCTCGAGGTCCTCGTCCGGTGACAAGTCGCGACCTGGTGCCGGGCGACTTCGACTTCGCGACCACTCCGTGGTGCTCGCAGCCGGCACCGCGCCGGCCGCCGTCGCCTACGCGGTCGCCGGCGATGCGACGAACCTTGGGAGCTCGAGCCTGAACGACTGTGCCGTCGCCGCCGGCGACCACCACCTCCTCGCCCGGGCCGCCGCGGTCGGACCGCGGCGTTCGATGTCGAGGAAGACCGAGGCGGTCGCGACCTACGCGGCGTCCCGTGAGGACCCTGGAGGGTGCGACGGAGGGGCCTCGGTCTCCTCGTTCGTCGCCGACGCTCCGACCACCGGGCTCGAGGGCGGGTGCGTCCTCGCCGCGTCGCAGCTCGCCGATCCCCGGCCGATCCATGCGCGCGAGCTCGCGATCGACGAGCTCGGCGGGGTGCTCGTTACCGTGAAAGGCCACAGGCGCCCTTCGTGCCCCTGTGGACCGCGGACACGGCCGACGCGGCTGGCATCCATGACCTCGCCGTCCCCGGCTACGACCGTACCGGGCCGTGCTTGTCGAGCTCGGGCGGCTGTTCCCGGTCAGCTGTTTGTGGTGGGAGAAGAACCTCGAGCGCGCCGATCTCCTCCTCCCCGACGCCGTTGTGCGCGCCCGCCATGGGCCAAGTGGGGTGCCCGTGGGACACGTGTTGCCCCCGTGGGCGGGCTCGTCGCGGCGCCGAGGATCGACGCGGCAGGTGAGGCGGTCCTGCATCGGGGGCAGAACCCGTTTGAGGAGATCGGGACCTCAGGCGATCCGGGCGGCCGCCCCGTCGTCTCCGGCGAGGCGCCACCCGGCCTCGCGCGCTGCGCCGGTGGCAGGCGGGTCGGGACTCACCCGCTCCGGCTCGTCGCGCCCTCGACGGTCGGCAGACGCTCGCGACGCTGCTCGTGGTGGTCGCCGGGCCGGCAGCGACGTGCGCGAGGCCGGGCTCGACGACCTCCTCGCCGACCCGCACGTCGTGCTCGAGTCGAGCGCCGCGGCGGAACAGGAAGCCACCTCGTCCTGTGCGGCCTTGTCAAGCGACTGCAGTTTCGCGTCGAGCGCGGCGACGTCGTGATCGCTGGCGTGCCGCGAACCGCCGGCGAGGCGAGCCTCGCGAGCCTCGCGAAGCGGTGCAGGAACACGCGGTGCTCGTGTGTTCCTGCGCGGTGAGATCGTCGGCGGCTCCGCCGAGCCCGGAGGGGCAAAGTGGCGATCAGGGCGGGCGACGCGTTGGCCCGAGGCGGCCGGTGAGGGGAGCGAACCGACCGGCGAGCGGGGAGACCCCCCTCGCTCGCCGGTGCTTCGGACCGAGCGCGGGACGCGTCGAGCGCGCCTCGGCCCGCCGACCTCGCTGTGTGGACGGGCGCCCCGTAGGTCCGGCGCGAAGGACGTGCCCCGCTTGGCGCACGCGCGAGTCGGCGGGTCGAACGCCCGAAGGACCGCGGTGGGGTCGAGGTGCCGCGTGTCCACGTTGAGCTGGTTGTTCGCGCGACCGATGGCGAAGCCCGCCCCGCTCGACAACGCGGCGGCGCGCAGGAGGACATGTTTTTCTCAGGCACGCCGCGGTGGCGCCACGGCGTGCTGCGTGGACGAGGAGGTGGTCGACGCGATGAGGACGCCACGCAAAAGAGGCCCCGCTCGTGCCCGGCAGCTCTCTTCGAGGTCAGCGGTCGAAGGGGCGGAACGGGAGGACAACGCGGTCGTGACGATGCGCTCGCGACCTGGCGAGACGCGCGCCCCGCTGTCGCAGAGCGCGCCACGCGCTCCTCCTCGAGGACGTGTGGTTTGCGCCCCGGCCAAGTTCCTCACGAAGCCCGCGTGGCGTGCCGAATAGGGAGGTGGAGGCCCGCTACGGCCTCGACGGGGGCGTGTCGGCTGAGGAGGTGTGCGGACAACGACAACGCCGGTCGATGAGCAGATCTTCGGTCCCTGTCTCGAGCGCCTCGGGTGCGGCGCGCAGCTGCTCCGGGCGCGAGGTGTCGCGCGCAGATCGACGAGGCAACTGACGCCGCGCCGCGGACGCGAGTCCGGGTCGGTGACGGCGCGCACCGGCCATGGCGCCCTGCCCGGTTCGTGGTCGACGAGACGGCACCGAGCCGGGGAAGGGGTGCGGGCACAGCTCGGTGGCGCTCGGCGGGAACTGCCATCAGCGGCAACTGGTCGATGCGGAGCTCTGGGGGGCCGCGCAGCCGCCGAGCGCGGTCCGAAGCGGCAGTGGGAGAAGCCGGCGGCGGGCGGCCGATATACGCGCGGGTACGGACAACTGGAGGTGAGCCTCATGGAAAAGCCACGGCAAGGAGAAGAGATGGAGCGATCGGCGCGCGCGGCGTCGTCGCCGAAGGACCGGCGACGCAAGGCGCCTCGAGCAGCGACGGCTCAGCCGGCGCGTGTCGAGCAAGGATCGGTCGGCAACGCGGGCTCGTTGGTGAGCACAACGGTCGTCGCGGTGGGCGACTCCTGGATGACCACGCGTGCCAGAGCCCGTGCCCGGAGCATCAAAGCTCGGCTGGAGCAGATCGCGGAGGAGAGGAGGTGGCTCTGCCTCGAGCTCGCCGCCGCGCACTTTGTACAGGACTGGAAGGTCCTCGGCTACCCGAGCTTCGTCGCGTACACAAAGGCGGAGTTCAACCTCGGCCGCAGCCACTCCTACCGTCTTCTCGCCCAGGCCAAGGTTATTG
>JAJYMD010000383.1 GCA_021787255.1 Actinomycetes bacterium
GCGACGCTCGGCGTCGAGCCGCTCGAGCCCTGCCGGTGTGCGCTCGACGTGCACCATCGCCGCGGCGAGCTCCCGGTGCCCCGCCTCTTCGGCGATGAGGCGGTGCATCTCCTGCGCGACGCTCCGGTACGCGGGATGGCCCTGGGCCCCGGAGCGAAGCTCGATGACGTGCATCGCCTCGCGGGCGTTCATCTGCATCACGTAGCGCACCCGGAACGCCAGCGCGACCGCGTACTGCGCCTGTTCGGGGAACCCTGTCACGAGCGCGCCGTGCAGCGCACACGATCGTTCCATCGCCTCGGCGAAGCAGTCCGTCTCCCCCGCTTCGGCGACGAGATCGGGGACGTCGTAGCCGAGCTCGGTCGACAAGGGCTGCCAGTCGATCGTGAGGACCCGGTGGCGCTGGAGGTCCCGGAACGCTCCGTAGTCGGTCACCACCTCGAAGCGGTAGCCGGTTCGCTCGAAG
The DNA here is from genome assembly GCA_021787255.1 of Actinomycetes bacterium. Next base: position 467 of record JAJYMD010000383.1, read on the forward strand.
GCCCGCCCGGGACGATGGCGACGGTTCTTCCGGTCGCCGACGTACGCGCCGAACAGCGCGCGCCGATCCTCGGCGGAGAGCCGCCGCACCCGCGCGAGCGCCTCGGTCTCCGAGACGTCGCTGAAGGAGAAGAAGATCGCGGCGAGCACCTTGTCCTCGCCGTCGGGGTCGAAGTCGAGGAGCCGCACCTGCGGCCCGGCAGCGTGCCCAGCTCCTCTGGCGTCGGACGGCGGGCGCCGCGTGGTGGCCCCGAAGGCCAGGCGCTCGACCACGCGGGCCGTGTCGTCGCGGGTGGTGGCGAGGTACTCGCTCCACTCACCCCCGCGCTCGGGGAGGTCGACGCGTTCGAGGAACGACGGGATCACCTTGCGCAGCTCGGTGAGCATCATCGAGCCGTACGTCCTGACCTCCGGGAGCGGATGGACCGCCATTCGCAGCAGCAGCGCCTCGAAGGCCTGGCCGTCGCCGTAGATGCCGACGTTCGAGAGGGACGCGGCCGGCAGCAGCCCGCGCGCCGCGTCCAGCGCCTTCGCCTTCAACGCCCGACGATGGACGAGGTCCGAGTCGCCGGGCTCCCGGGGGACGCGCGCACCGAGCCAGGAGACGAGCCTCTGGAGGAGCGCGCCGTAGCTGTCGAACATCCGGTCCATGTCGCCGACGTAGCGCGCGCCGAGCGCCGACTCGAGGATCTCAGGCGGCCGATGGTACCGGTAGTGGCCGCTCGGCAGGCGTTGGTCGTAGGCGACGTAGCGCGTCGACTGCTCCAGGTACGACATCATCCGGCTGCGCTCGAGCACCTTCGTGAGGACGTTGGACGCCTGTTCGCAGGCGAGGTGGACACCGCCGAGCTGGGCGATGGAGTCGTCGCCGTACTCGACGAACGCCCGCTCGTACAGCCTCTCGGCCCGCCGAAGCCCGACGGTCGCATCGAACGTCGAGTCTCCCGAGACGTCAAGCTCCCCCACGAACTCGTCCAGGAAGAGCCGCCGGAGGCTCTTGGCAGAGCGTGAGTAGCGGGCGAACAGGGCGCCTTTCACGACCTCGGGAAGGTTCACGAGCGCGAAGACCGGAAGATCGAGGTTCGTCACGTGACGCCGGAGGACCGCCTGCTCCTCTGGCGTGAACTCCTCGGGGGTGTAGGGCATCATGGCCCGGCCAAGGCTATGCGCCTGCACCATCGAGGTGGTGGACCTCCTCGGGCCGCGCGACGAAGCCAGGAAGCCTCCCGAGAGAGGCTGGGGGCCGGCGGACCAAGACGGGCTCCTGGGCATCGAAGTCGCGGAGAGCCAATCGGCGGTCAATCGGTCAGGTCGGGCGTGCTGCCAGCAGCGACGACGTCGCGCCGCAGGAGGCGCATTGCGGCATCGGCAGCGGCCGCGATGGCCGGCTCGGTCGCCACGGTCGCGACCTGTCCTGCCAAGTCGACGAGCTGCTTCACCGTCCGCACGAAGTCGCCCGGCGCGATCTCCCCGACGTCGCGCGACGCCACCTCGAGCACCGCACCGAAGGAGGCGCCACGTGCCCAGGAGGCGACGGCCCCGGCGAGGCCGTGCTCGGGCGGGCGGGTGCGGGGGACGAGGTGCACCTCCTCCACCCCCCGGATCCGCTCGGCGAGCCCGTCGAGCGTGGCGAGGCGTCCAGCGAGCTCCTGGCGGCGCCCCTCCCCCAGGCGGTCCCCGCCGCTCCTTCCCCCCCTTCCCCGGCGCTCGCGGTGCGCCCCGTCGCGGACGGCTTCCCGCGCCGTCCTGCGGCGCCCGTGGATGGGCCCGCCGAGGGGCCGGCGGGCCCTGCGCCGCTCGAACACGAGCGAGGAGAGGACGCCCGCGAGGACGGCAGGCTCTGCGTCCTCGAGGACGTCCTCGGCGAGAGCCTCCGCCACGAGCAGGTCGCACTCGTGGTACACGCGCGCGAGCCGCTCGCCCCGGACGGTGAGCCGCCAGTCGTCCACGTAGCCGAGCTCCTCCAGGACTGCCAGCCGGCGTCCGAGCTGGTCGACGAGCACGTCGCGCCGACCGCCCCGCTGCCGCCCGGCGCGCGCCGCGGCGTCCGCCTGCCACTGGGCGAACGAGCGATGCAGCACCGACAGCGCGGTCGGACGATCGAACCGGCCCACGAGATTCACGGCGAGGTTGTACGTGGGGCGGAACGCCGAGCGGAGGTCGGGCGGCGGGGCGGTGGCGATGCGCGCCATCTCGGCGACCGGCGTGTCGAGCGACCAGAGCACGACCGCGTGGCCCACGTCGTCGAGGCCGCGTCGCCCCGCGCGCCCGGTGAGCTGCGCGTACTCCCCGGAGGTGAGCGCCGCACGGCCGGCGCCGCCGTACTTGTCGAAGCGCTCGATCGCCACGGTGCGCGCCGGCATGTTGATGCCGAGCGACAGGGTCTCGGTCGCGAACACCACCTGCAGGAGCCCTGCAGCGAAGCAGTCTTCGACGGTCTCTCGGTAGGCCGGGACGAGGCCCGCGTGGTGGGCGGCGATGCCCGACGCGAGCGCTTCGAGC
>JAJYMD010000152.1 GCA_021787255.1 Actinomycetes bacterium
CGCCGGCGAGTCCTCGCCAGGGCTGACGAGGGACTGACGGGCTTGACTGCTAACCAGGGACGACGTCGACGAGCTTGCGGTTCTTGCGGGTGCCGAACTTCACGACCCCGTCAGCCGTCGCGAACAGCGTGTCGTCGCTGCCCCGGCCCACGTTCACTCCCGGGTGGAACCGCGTGCCGCGCTGGCGAACGATGATGGCTCCCGCTCGGACGCTCGTGCCGGCGAAGACCTTCACCCCCAGACGCTGCGCGTTCGAGTCACGGCCATTGCGGGTGGACCCGCCGCCCTTGGTCTTCGACATCGTTCCTCCTCGTCGCCCGCTCGACCCTCGTCGCCCGCTCGACCGTCAGCGTGCCGTGATCGAGACGATCTCGACCGTCGAGTACCGCTGGCGGTGGCCCCATCGGCGGCGCTGGTTGGTCTTCGACTTGTAGGTCATCGCGTCGATCTTCAAACCGAGCTCCTCGCCCACCACCCGGCCGGTCACCGCGACCCCGGCCAGCTCGTCGGCGGTGGCTCGAACCTGGCCGCCCTCTTCGACCAGGAGCAGGGGCTCGAGCGCCACCTCGGCCCCGACAGGCTGGCCAAGGCGCTCCACTCGGACGCGCTGCCCCTCGGCGACGCGCTCCTGCTTGCCTCCGCTACGGATCACGGCGTACATGGGAGCGGAAGCTTATCGCAGCCGGCTCAGCGCACCGACGCATCCAAGACGATCCCCCGCCCGTGGCACACCTCGCACTCGGTGGAGAGCGACTCGATCAGCCCCTCGGAGATGCGCTTTCGGGTCATCTCGACGAGGCCCAGCTCTGAGATGTCGAACACCTGGGTCCTCGTCTTGTCCCGGGCTAGGGCCGCCCGGAGCGCCGCCGCGACCTTGTCCCGGTTCTCCTTCAGCTCCATGTCGATGAAGTCGATGACGATGATCCCGCCGATGTCCCGGAGCCGGAGCTGGCGCGCGACTTCCTCGGCAGCTTCGAGGTTGTTGCGGAAGACCGTTTCTTCGAGGTTGCTCTTCCCGACGTTCTTGCCGGTGTTGACGTCGATGACCGTGAGCGCCTCGGTGCGCTCGATGATGAGCGACCCTCCCGAGGGCAGCCACACCTTGCGGTCGAGCGCCTTGTGCAGCTGCTCATGGACGTGGTAGCGGTCGAAGAGCGGCTGGCCCTCCGCTGCAGGATCGTAGAGCTCGACCCGGTCCGCGAGGTCGGGGCTCATCTGCTCGACGTAGCTGCGTACCTCGTCGAAGAGGTCGGGATCGTCGATGATCACCCCGCGGTACTCGCTGTTCAGCTCCTCGCGCAGGATCCGGACCGCCAATTCGGGCTCCCGGTAGAGGAGGCCGGGACCGGTCATCCGTTGGGCCGTCCGCTCGATGCTCTCCCACTGCTGGAGCAGCCCCTGCACGTCCCTGCGCAGCTCGTCCTGTGTGGCCCCCTCGGCCGCAGTGCGCACGATCAGGCCGTGACCCTGCGGGCGCAAGGCGTCCACGATCCTGCGCAGACGCCGCCGCTCGTTGTCGCCGAGCCGCTTGGAGATCCCCACCGCCTCGCTGTTGGGGACGAACACTGCGAAGCGACCCGGGATGGACACCTCCTGGGTCAGCCTGGCGCCCTTGGCGCCGATCGGGTTCTTCGTCACCTGGCACAGGATCAGCTGGCCAGGCCGAAGCACGTCCTCGATGCGCGGCTCGGGACCGCGTGCGCCGGCGTCGACGTCGTCGGTGTCGTAGCGGACGTCGCCCCGGTACAAGACGGCGTTCTTCGGGATGCCGATGTCGACGAAGGCCGCCTCCATGCCGGGGAGGACGTTCTGCACCCTCCCCACGTAGATGTTCCCGTCGATCTGGGTGGTCTCGTCCTGGGCGCGCGACACGAAGTGCTGGACGAGGGACCGTCCCTCGAGGACCGCGATCTGGGAGAGGCCGGGCTGGAAATGGACGCAGATCAGGTACCGCCCGGTCGAGCGTGCCTTGCGGTCACGACCGGCACGCCGCCTGCGGCGGCGCGAGGGCTCGGCCCCGGCTCCAGCACTCCCGGCTTCGGCACTCCCGGCTTCGGCTGCGGCGGCTCCGGCGCTCCCGGCTCCGGCTGCGGCTCCAACTCCGGCACCGGCACCGGCTCCGGCTCCGGCACCGGCTCCGGCGACGCCTACGCGAGCAAGCCCGTTGCCGCCGGGCCTGGCCACGAGGTCCGGGGGCAACGGCGGCGAGGGACGGCGCGAGCCTGCCGTCGGGGATGCGACGAGCGGGCGCGTGGGAGGGGCCGGCCTCGTGTCCCCGATCCGCGGCCTGGTCCCAAGGGTCCCTGCGTCCGGGCGCGTCCTCTCGTCGGCGTGGTCGGACCCGTCACCCTTCCCGCGCGTCGTCTCCCGCCGCGAGGCATCCGCCGCCGGCGTCGCCTCCTCCGGCGGAGGGCCGGTGGCGGCCCGTCCGTTCTCCAGCTCTTCCATGAGGGAGATCCCTCCTTCGACAAGTCATGACGCCCGCCCTCGGGCGTGCGCGGCGACGGCACCGGCCTCGCGGCCCCCAACGGCCAGCGGTTCCATCCGAATCCCGTCGCGCTCGATCCATTGATGCGTCCGGCGAGCCCGTGAGAGCGCCACGCCGGGTCCGAGTACTTCCAACAGCTCGCTCGGCCGGACGCCACGCGGGCTGGTGGCGAGCTCGGCGTCGAGCCACTGACCCCCCGGATGCGTCGGCTCATGACGGCCGTCACCGGCACGGGGCTCGACGCTCAGGGCCAGTACTGCGGGGCGCAGGTCGTCGAGGGCGGAACGTCCCTTGCGCTCCCGTTCGATGAGGGCAGTCGGCGCAGCGAGCAGCCGCTCGACCCGCGACTCCAGCTCCTCTGCTGCCAAACCGAGCACCTCCAGCTTCCAGCTGCACGATGATACCTCCTGCTGGAGCGACCCCCGCCCCGATCGGAGCGCCGCGACCACCTGGACGTCGACGCCCTCGGGGAGGA
>JAJYMD010000373.1 GCA_021787255.1 Actinomycetes bacterium
CTCGCCAAATGCCTCCGACAGTGTCGGGTGCGGCTGGATGAACGCACCCACCTCGTCCGGCGTCGCCTCCCAGTTCACGGAGAGATACGCCTGACCCAACTGCTCGGTCACCCACGGCCCGACCATGTGCACGCCAAGGAGCCGGCCGGCAGAACCGTCGGCCCGGCGCTCGGCGATTACTTTCACCATGCCGTCGGTCTCGCCGAGGATCCGCGCGCGGCTGTTGCCTCCGTAGGGATCCTTCTTCACGACGACGTCGATCCCCGCTGCCTTCGCGCCTTGCTCTGTCATGCCTACGAAGGCCACCTCGGGCCGGCAGTAGATGCACCAGGGAACAGTGCCGTAATTGACCGGCACGACCTTCTCGCCGAGGATCTGCTTCACGACCACGATGGCCTCGGCGAAGCCGACATGCGCGAGCTGAGGCGTGTTGACGAGATCCCCGACGGCGAACACCCCGGGAGCTGCGGTGCGCATCCACTCGTCTACCACGACAAAACCACGCTCGTCGACGACAACCCCGGTCCCCTCGGCGAGCAGGCCAGCCGATAGAGGCCTGCGGCCGACCGAGACGACGACAGTGTCGACAACTACGGTCTCACCGTCTCCGAAGCTCACCGTCGTACCCTCGTCGCCCGGCTCGTGGCCGTGCACCGCCACCCCCAGGCGCACGGTGATGCCTCGCTTTTGAAAGGAGCGCAGCACTACCTTCGCGGCGTCCTCGTCGCAGCCGGGCAGGAGCTTCGGCAGAGCCTCGAGCAGCGTGACCTTCACATTCAGGTCAGACAGCATGGAGGCGAACTCGCAGCCGATCGCACCCCCACCGATCACCACAGCTGAACGTGGGAGCTCCTTCAGGCTCAACACCTCGTCGGAGGTCATGACGTACCGCCCGTCCACCTCGAAACCCGGCAGCGTTCTTGGCACAGATCCCGATGCCAGGACGACGTTTGTCGCGCTGAGACTGGCGAGCGTGCCGTCCGGCGCTCTCACCTCGACGACATGGTCGCCGACTAGGCGGCCGGTGCCCTCGAAGGTCACGTTCTTGCGCTGCTTCATGAGGCCCACCAGCCCCCGGTGCAGCTGGTCGACCACCGTCTGCTTACGGTCCTGGCTCGTGGAGAACTCGACCGCCGGCTGACCCGCGACGACCCCGAACTCGCTCGCGGTCGAGACCGTGTTGTACACCGCGGCCGTCTCCAGGAGCTCCTTGGCTGGGACGCAGCCGCGGTGCAGGCACGTCCCGCCGACCTTGTCCTTCTCCACGACTGCCACCGACAGACCGGCATTGCCGGCGTACAGCGCAGTTGCATACCCACCCGGACCGCCGCCGATCACGACGAGGTCGAACGCCCGCGGCGGCTCGGCTCCTTGCTCGGTCAGCCGTATCACCTCCATTGTCATCTGTGCGGCGGACCGCACAGGGGCGGCAACCACCGCCCATCGCGCCCGCCGCGATGCGGGCAACAACTGCGGGCCGAGCCTATCGACACTTCAGTTGCTCGGGCGCAGGATCATCCCGGCTGCAACCGTGGCGTTGGTGGCGTCGTCCACCAGCACGAAGCTCCCCGTCGACCTGTTCGACCGGTACTCGTCGTAGAACAACGGCAAGGTCGTCCGAAGGTCGATCCTGCCGATGTCGTTCAGGCTCAGCTCCGGGGCCTCGCGGTCGCGGTGCAAGGTGTTGACGTCCAGGCGGTACTGGATGTCCTTGACGAGAGCGCGGACCCACCGCGTCGTGTGCTTCAGCGAGAGCTTGGCGCCTGGCCTGAGAGCGACCTCCGACATCCAGCACACCATCGCCGAGATGTCCTGGCCGACGCTCGGCTGGTTGTGCGGCCGGCAGAGCATGTCTCCGCGCGAGACGTCGAGCTCGTCTTTTAGCCGGACGAGCACCGACATGGGAGGGTATGCCTCTTCGATCGGCCCCGCGGCCGTCTCGATCGCCTCGACAGCCGAGGAGAAACCCGAGGGCAGCACGACGACCTCGTCACCGACCTGGAGCACTCCGCTCGCCATCTGGCCGGCGTATCCGCGAAAGTCACGCAGCTCGTTCGCGGCGATGGGGCGGACCACACGCTGCACCGGAAAGCGAAGGTCGACGAGGTTGCGGTCGGAGGAGATGTGGACCTCCTCCAGGTGGCGGAGCAGGGCGGGGCCGTCGTACCACTTCATCTCAGAGGACCGCTCGACGATGTTGTCGCCCCGCAGCGCCGAGATGGGGATGCAGGTGATGTCGGTCACCGCGAGCCCGGTCGCGAAGTCGTCGAACTCCCTGCGAATCGCCTCGAAGCGAGCGCGGTCCCAGTCGACGAGGTCCATCTTGTTGATGCAGCACACGAGGTGGCGTATGCCCAGGAGAGAGGCAACCGTGGCGTGACGTCGCGTCTGCTCGGTCGGGCCGACGCGCGCGTCGACGAGGAGCACGACGAGGTCGGCCGTCGAGCACCCGGTCACCATGTTGCGCGTGTGCTGGGTATGGCCGGGGGTGTCGGCGATGATGAATTTGCGCCTCGGCGTCGCGAAGTACCTGTAGGCGACGTCGATCGTGATGCCCTGCTCCCGCTCGGCCCGCAGGCCGTCGGTCAAGAGCGCCAGGTTCGTGTACTCGTCGCCCCGAGCCAGGCTCGAAGCCTCGACGGCTTCGAGCTGGTCCTCGAACACCTGCTTGGAGTCGTACAGCAGCCGACCGATAAGTGTCGACTTCCCGTCGTCGACAGACCCCGCCGTGGCAAACCGGAGCAGCTCCACTTAGAAGTAGCCCTCCCGCTTGCGATCCTCCATCGCCGCCTCGGAGAAACGGTCGTCGGTGCGCGTCGCCCCCCGCTCGCTCACCCGGCTGAGGGCGGTCTCGGTGATGATCTCGATCGGCGTGACGGCCGCGGACTCGACGGCTGCTGTGCAGGTCATGTCGCCAACGGTGCGGTAGCGCACGGAGGCCTCGAACACCTCTTCCTC
>JAJYMD010000250.1 GCA_021787255.1 Actinomycetes bacterium
TCGAGTCGAGGACGTAGACGGTCAGGACACTTCCTCGGTCCGGCGCTGGGCGCGTACCCACTCGTTGATCGATGCCTGGTCCTCGAATTGGGGGTAGTCCTTGCTCTTCAAGACCCCGGCAGTCGAGGCGAGGGCGTGCTCCAGCTCCAGGCGCTCTAGCTTCTCCCGAGCCGCTTGATCGAGGAAGCGGCTCCGCCCGCGTTGGCCCACGAGCTGGTCGATGGCCTCGACGACCTCGTCGCCGAGGATGACATGGGTTCGAGCCATCACTCCTCCTCTTGTCCCACTGCTCATCCCACTATAGCGGACCGTGCGCACGTCGATGGGCGGGGTGCAACCGGAGGGATCGCCCACCGTGGAGGGCGAGTGCCCCGTCCCGGTGCCACCATCGGCCACGTCAGAGCGTGTGACCGCGGATCCCGTGAGGGACGGGGCGCAGGTCGGGCGTTCAACAGCGATCGCCATCGGGAGGAAGACTTGTTGTCCCGATGCGCTGTTCACTCCTGGTCCGCGTGCCGGCATCGACGATGCACGCGGCACATGTCTGGACAGGATCAGCGCAGCCGGAGCGGGTGGAGCGCCCGAGCGGTTCGGTGCTCGGCGAGTCCTGCTCATAGGACCTGTGGCTGGTTCGTGACTTGACATCGAGGCTCCCGGCGCCCCCGGCGACATCGAAGCGAATTGGGAGTGATGGGGTGCAGCGGAGCGCCCTCGTGAGGTGGTGGCGTCATCCCCCATCTCGCGTGCGAAGGTCGAGGCCGTCGTTCGCCAGGTGGACCACCTCGAAGCTCGGTCGCCTATGGGAGTGTCTCGCCGGGGTACTTCTGCTGGTACTGGTCGAGCTTCGCCGGCCGTCCACACCCGATTTGGCAGTCGGATCTCATCGCTGGCATCCCTACCAGGTCGGGGTTGGGGCCGTAGCGGAATACGTGGTCGAAGCGGCCGCGCAGGGAGCCGTGTCCGCTCGCCTCTTTCATGACCTCGCCAGCGGCGAGGGTGCCTGGGAACGACGACAGGAAGGAGAGCGATGGAGCGCGAGGGTCAGGCGGCGCGTCGCAGGCGGCGGGTACGCCGGTTGCGACGGGTGCCGCACGTCGTGAGCAGCCGAGGCACCCGTACCGGCCGAACTCGACTCGCTCGACTCGGGCCACCATGTCCTTGCCCGTCGCGCCGTCGATGAGAACCCGGGGCAGGTCACGCTGCACCTCCCACCGGATCTGATCATCGTCGAGGCCGGTGACCACGACGTCGTAGATCCGGTCGGCCCGCCGCGGCGTACGAGCTTTGTAGGTATCGAACGTCTCCTTGTAACCGGAGACCGCCAGCTTTGGGCAACGCTGACGGAGGAACGCCTCGGCCTCGACGACCTTCGCCGTGCCAGCGAGCGCGCCAGCCAGCGTGGCGTAGGACACACGGTTGAGGTTGTCGGTCGTGAGGACATCGCCGTCGACAAGGGTGAGCGTTCCCGAGACCCCGCTGCCGAGCGCGGCGATCGTCCGGATCACCCCCGCACCCACGCCGCCTGCACCGATCAGGGTCGTGGCGATCCGGACGTTGTGAAGCGGCGGGCTGGCGCCGTCCACGTCGTATGAGAAGAAGGAGAAGGCGCCTCTCCACGGTGTCATCTCCAAGAGCGCCGCTTGCTCGGGGTAGAGCGTTCCGAACGCCCACTTGAACGCTTCGCCCGCCGCGAGTGCCGCTCCAGCGAGCGGGCCGATCGGATTGCCGTCGTCAGCGGCGGTGGTGGGCTCCCCGATCGCGACGACCCACCCGGCGGCATCGACCACGAGATCGGCAGTAGTGACCCCGGCTCCGATGCCGATCGTGTAGTCCACAGACCCGGCCGCGTCGCCCACCGTGAGCGGCAGTCGGGCGGCAAGGTCGGTCCTCAGGTCCTCCTCGTCCATACCCGGCGCGTCCAGGACTACTTCGCCTACGAGCGGATCGAGTCGTAAGAGCATGTCGACGAGGGAGGTCGCCATGAGCCACCGGCTCGGGGTTGGCGAGGGTTCGACGACCACAGCGATCCGGACGGAGCGGTCGGCGGGCTCGACTCCGAGCTCGCGCAGCTGGGCCAGGTTGCGGCTGGCGGCGCTGCCAACCAGGCCGTGGAGCTGGGGAACTAGGGAGAGCATCAGCTCACCCGGATGACCGAGTCGTCCACGACGAACCGCCGCTGGCACTCCTCGGTCCTGAGGCCACGCCACTGGCGAGGGGCGACGAACTCGTGCGCGGACCACAGCGTGACGTCGGCGAGATCGACGAACCCGAAGTCCGGGATGACGACCGAGATGAAGCCTGGTACGGCCACGACCGGTCGTATGGCGTCGGTTTCCGACAGGAACGCCCTCGATGGGTGAGTATGGAGCTGGAGGAGGGGCACGAGGTCGCGTCCGTCGAGCGCGTTCAGGACTTCAGCGGTAGTCTCGGCGCTGATCTCCCCGTGGGTCGGACCAGCGGTAGCCCTTGGGATGACGAGGCTGGCGACGTGCGCATCGCCGCCCGACAGGGTCCCCGCCCAGACTGCGAACCCCTCGTCACCGTGGACACCAGCCTGTCGGAGCACCAACTCGGTGTGGTCGACGATCAACGAGGGGATGAAGACGCGGTCGAAGGCGAAGTCGATCTCGCGACGTCCGAGGGACCGAGGCTCTCGCGCCGAAGCCGTCGTCACCCGAACGGCGGTCAGGGGCTGGGATGGCCGTGGCTCTGCCGGCTCCGGCTCGCCCTGCGGCCTCCGCCTACGACCAGCGGTCCAGAATCGCATTTCGCACGTTCATGACGAGCTGGTAGAGCGCGTGGTCGTGGGTGGGCGGATTGCCCCATCCCTGGTGCCACGGCGGGTTCCCGGTGTAGTAGTCCCGGTGACCCTTGATGCAGGGGACCGGGAGCGGCCCGCGCTGCCCGGCGGCGACGATCGACTCGCCCTTGGGGTAGAAGTCGG
>JAJYMD010000351.1 GCA_021787255.1 Actinomycetes bacterium
TGCTCGCGGTGCCGAGCGCGGCCGCGCACCCATAGGCAACGAAGCGCGCCTCGCAGATTCGGCCATCGCCCATGCGCACCGTGAGGTGGACCTGACCGCCGCACACCGGGTCGACGACGGATGCATCCGCGTCCGGCTCGGGGAGCTCGCCGACGTTCTTGGGGTGGGTGAAGTGCTCGACGATCTCGTCGCTGAACCGTGCCATGGGGGTCTCAGCGGGCCGGGGATGCCGGCCGTCGAGGGGGAGACCCGGGTTCGATCGCCACGTCGCGTGCCCATGCGCTCACGGTGTCGATCTCGCGCTCGATGTTCACCGCGCAGCACCCGACCTCGGCTCCCTTCAGCCGACGCGAGAAGCTGATCATCTGACCGCGCCGGCCGCACTCGCACCCGCCCTCGCGTCGGACGCCGACGTCCTCGGTCAAGATGAACGCGGGATAGCTGGTGTTGAGCCCGCTCGAGACCGCGATGACCCCGCGCGTGCCGTCGGGCACCTCCCTGCTCGGATCAAAGATGTCCCGCACGCTCACATGGCACCACGGCGGCACGTGCTTGTGGTGGTGCTCGCACTCGATCGCGAGCATGTCGGACTCGATGAGCCCGTACATGTCACGGATGTTCGCCTGTTCGATCCCGAGACGCCGAGCCGCCTTCTCGCGGAACCTCCGCTCGTCGATCGTCGCTCCCGTGTAGCGCTTCCATCCCCCGAGCGTGACGACGAGTGAGCCCTCGCCGAGCTTCAGCTCCGATCCGCTCTTCACGAGGTAGTCGAGCAGGCGGTTCACGAGGAACGGCGGTCCGAAGACATGGCGAACCGTACTGCCCTGTTCGTGTACGAGGAACTCGACCGCTTCGTCTTCTCGAACGCTGTAGCCGTGCAGCGCGTAGTGCGATCGGTCGAGCAGACCGCAGAACAGGTTGAACACCTTGGCGAGGCCCATCTCGGGGTTCTCCGCGGGAGACGGGCACAAGAAGAGCCCCGCACCTCCACTGATCGAGAAGAACTCGCGATACTGGGCCATCAACGCGAGGGCGACCGCGGTCGTCGTCTTCGTGTCCCGTCTCGCCACGCTCGGCACCCCGCCCGTCCCGGTGCTGCGGATCTCGAGCTCGACCTCCTCGAGCGGGCGGCTCAGAAGCAAATGGGCATTGGACTGCTTGAAGAGCCCTACCGGAAGAAGAGGGATCGCCGCCAGTCCCCTGCTCATGACCGTACGAGGATCGACACCCGCGTCCTCACAACGGCGGCGATAGAAGCTGTTGCACTCGTAGTGGTACGCGAACAGACGCATGACGAGCCGAGCGGTCGCTTCTCTCCGGTCGGCATCCGGCAACCGTGATGCGCTGTCGAGCGCACAGATCATCTCAGCGAGTGTCAACGGTGGGCCTCCCTGTGGTCGGGGTCATGTCGCGGCGGCTCGAACCCCGCAGCGCCCTCTCGTGTTCGGGAGGCAGGCGTGATCGGGGAGCGCCACGCTGGCGTCAACAAGGCGCTGCAGCCGCCGATGCGAGCGACACCGAGCCGCTCGACCTGCGACACAACAGGTACACGGATACTGCCCATCTGGGTGGTACCAGAAGAGAAAGAAGGGAGGTGAGGTCCAATGACCTGGACCGAACGAGTAGGTGACGTCGCGACGACGACGGCCCTCTTGCTCGTGAACCTGGGACGGATCGTCACCCTGTTCGTACGCGTCGCGACGAGCGCCGTCGACCGCTTCGTCACCAACCTTGCCGAGCGCGGTGAGTCCGGAATCCAGAAGAGCGGGACCTCGGGCCCCTCGTGGGTGGGGTTGCCGGCTGCGGTCGCCTGGGGAGCGGCGGCCATCGTGCTGCGGGCACTGTCCATCGTGACGGTCCTCGCCCGCCAGGTCGCAGAGACGTCCGACGACTTCCTGCGGACGTTGACCGACGGCGGGCCGGCGCCCGGACCTGCACCGTCACCGGCGTCGCCGCTCCCGGCGGCACCCCAGGGAGGCCCAGGGGCCGCCCCTGCACCCGGGTACGGCTTTGCGGCCGGGGCCGCCCAGCCCGCTGCCTGACCCGGCTGGCTCGACGCCAGCCCGCCCAGATCACCCCGGCCCGGCACAGCGCCAGCCGGGGTGATCACGCGCCACAGGCCACGCTGGTACGTCACCGGGTGCGTTCCCTGAGTGTCGACGTGGCTCGCCCGAGCGCTGTGGCGGACAGACGCCGGGCGGTGTCGATGAGGGCGACGTGGGAGAACGCCTGGGGGAAGTTCCCGACCAGGCGCCGACGCTCGACGTCGTACTCCTCGGACAAGAGCCCCACGTCGTTGGCGAGCCCCAAGAGCCGCTCGAAGAGGGCACGGGCGTCGCCGGTGCGCCCGAGCGCGCACTGCGCGTCGGCGAGCCAGAAGCTGCAGGCAAGAAAGGCCCCCTCACCGGGCGGCAGGCCGTCCACGTCCTGCTGCTCGTCGCTGCTGTAGCGAAGGACCAAGCCCTCCTGGCACAGCTCACGCTCGATCGCCTCGACCGTCCCGACGATGCGCGGATCGTGCGGGGGGAGGAAGCCGACGAGCGGGAGGAGGAGCAGGCTTGCGTCGAGAGCGCGCGACCCGTAGGACTGGGTGAAGGTGCCTCGCTCCGGATCGAACGCCTCGCGGCACACCTCGTCGTGGATCGCGTCCCTGAGCCGACGCCACCTGGCGGATGGACCCGGGCGGCCGAGCTGCTCGACGGCCTTCACCGCCCGGTCGAAGGCGACCCATGCCATCACCTTGGAGTGGGTGAAGTGCCGCCGGGGCCCGCGCACCTCCCAGATCCCCTCGTCCGGCGCCTGCCACGCGGACTCCAAGAACTCGAGGAATGCCCGCTGGATCTCCCAGGCGTGGCTGTCGAGGTCGCAGCCAGACAGACAGGCCAGGTGGAGCACGTCCATGGCCTCGCCATAGACGTCGAGCTGGAG
>JAJYMD010000282.1 GCA_021787255.1 Actinomycetes bacterium
CCATCTGGCCCGGAGAAGCGGGCTGAGAGGTCTATCGGCACGACCCACGACGACCTTGAGGGCACGACCCCCTCTGCCGATGGACGAGGTGTGCGCAGCGTGAACGTCACCGCGGCGGTGCTCGCCGGCCCCGACCGCCGACGCGCCAGGTCGCTCGTCCAACAGCTCGGGCCGTCACTCCTGCCCGGGGACAACGTGGTCGTCCTCTGCGCCGGCAAGGACCCGCGCACAGCGAGGGCGTGGCGCGTCGCCGGGCGCGCGGGGCTCGTGCGCCCTTCGAGGCTCCCCGCCGTGCACGGGGTGGTGGTGGTGCTCGACGAGCGTGCCGAGCCTTCCGGCCCGTGGCTCGACGCGCTCGTCGCCACGCTCGAGGATCCCACCGTAGGGGGATGCGCGCCGCGGACCAACATCGCAGAGGGAGACGAGCTGCTGGTCGGGGTGCCCTACCGCCCGAAGGAGCGAGCGGTGCGCCACGCCTTCGTCTCCGCCCTCGCGGCACGCCTGGGCGGCGAGGCGATCGACGCGAAGGTCGTCTCCGGTCCCTGCATCGCCGTACACCGCGAGCTCCTCGGTGCTGCAGGCGGGCTCAGGGCGCTCGACCGCCCCTACCCTGTCGCCGCGCTCGGTGCCGCGGTCGCGCGCTCTGGACAGCGGATCGTCGTCGCAGCCGGCTCCTACCTCCACAACGGCGGCGGCGCTCCCCCTCGGCCCGGCCCGAGGCCCGCAGGCGCGCGTCCGTTGATCTCTGCGTGCCTCATCGTGAAGGACGAGCACGACAACCTCGGCCGATGCCTCTCCTCCCTCGAGCACTTCTGCGACGAAATGGTCGTCTACGACACCGGGTCCACCGACGACACGAGAGAGATCGCCCGGGCTTCAGGAGGGCTGGTGGTCGAGGGCGACTGGGACGGTGACTTCGCCCGCGCGCGCAACGCCGCGCTCGACCACTGCAGCGGCGAGTGGGTGCTGTGGATCGACGCCGACGAAGCCCTCGTCACCGACGGTCCTGCCCAGCGCGCGGCGCTCGCCGCGGCGGACGCGAACGTCGAGGCATTCGTCGTCATGATCGACAACGTGCGCGCGGCCCACGCCTCGACGACGTTCGCGCACCCGGCGTGCCGCCTCTTTCGGCGCGCCTGTGGTCGGTGGACCGGCAAGCTCCACGAGCAGGTCGTCGCGCGCGCCGGCACGCCGAAGCTCGAGATGGCATCGGCCGACGGGATCCGCCTCACCCACTGGGGCTACCTCACGGCGGACTTCGAGAGCCGAGGCAAGGCCAGACGCAACCTGGCCAGCTCGTTCTCCGACCTGACCGCAAGCTCAGGGCTCGCATGGCCGTCGAGGCTCGTGAACCTCGCCCGGTCCTACAACGTTCGCGGTCGCCACGAGGAGGCCGTCGACCTCGCGCGCGCAGCCATCGCTGCAGGGACGACCCCGGCGGTCCAGCGGCTGGCGCTGCGCACGATCATCGGCGCCCTGATCGCCCTCGACCGCGGCGAGGACGCGCTCGCCGCAGCGAACGAGCTCCGGGCCATCTCCAAGGTGCCGCTCTTGGCCGACCTCGAGAGCGCCAGGGCGCTGGTCACCCTGGGGCGCGACGAAGACGCGCTCGAGGCGCTCTCCCGGGTACGTGCAGGCGTCGACGACGACGGGTTCGAGTACGACGCACACGACGTGGCCGTCCCGAAGGCGACGGCGCTCTCCCGGCTCGGCCGGCACAGCGAGGCCGCGGACGTCCTGCTCCGAACCATCACCGAGCACGGCGGGCTGGACGTGCACGTGGGCACGCTCGTGCAGTGCCTAGAGGATGCGGGGCGTCCGCTGGGTGAGATCGCGCGTGTGGTCCCCGAGGATCGGGCGGTGGCATTCCTCGGGCAGCTGCCCCAGCTCGACGCGGAGGTCGCCGACCGGGTGCTCGAACTTTGGTACGAGCTGGCACCCTCGACGGCCGTGCTCGCGACGGCGGCCATCGTCGCTGCCAGCCTTCCCCTGGACCGCAGAGTGGTGTGGTCCGACCGTCTGCACGCTGCAGGCCTCGCGCACGCCTGCCCGCTCGTCACGATGTCCGGAACGCCGGTCCAGGCCGTGATCGCGGCAGCACTGGACGCCCATCGCTACGGGGACCCCCGGGGACGCATGGCCCTGGCGGCGGTCACCCAATTCCTGAGCGGCAGCGAACGCAGTGACGCCCGCCGTGCGCTCGTGCAGCGCGCGCCTTCGGTCGTCGAGCTCTTCGACGCCGTCTCGTCACGCACTCCTGCCGCGGCGCGTCCGACACGCACGACCGAGCCGAGGTGCTCGGTCGAGACACCCTGGAGGAGCAACGGAAGCGGGGGGGACCGGAGGACGGTGCTCGTCGTCGCGTCGACGGTCTCGATCCGCACGATGGCGCTCGCGGCCACGCTGCGGCGCTGGAACCACGCCGTGACCCTGGTGCAGCCTGCGGCGCGGGGGGCGAGGCGGCTGCTGGGCTCGCGCGGCGTCGATGTGACCGACTTCGGGAACGAAGGCTGCGAGGCCCAGGTCGCTCACCAGTACGCAGCCCGCCGGTTCGACACGGTGGTCGTCACACGCCGGGGCCCGCTCACCGCGCTACCCCAGCTCCTACCCGCTGCCCAGATCGTCGTCGACCTCGACGACGCTGCCATGCCGCCACATTCCGCCGACCTCGTCCTCGCTGCGGCTCCCGGCCCAGGCCGCGTCGCCTGCCAGGCGTCGGCCCCGCAGATGTTCACCCCACCGGGCGCCTTCCCGCTCTCGATGCGCGACGGGCTGTGCGTGGTCGGAGACTTCGAGTCGGCTACGCCGGAGGAGCTGGCGCACCTCGAGGGCACGGTGCTTCCCGCGCTCTCCCGCCAGCTCGGCAAGACCCCGGTGGCGGTCCTTGGGGACGGCGGCGTAGCTCGGATGCTGCCGGGCGCGCTGGAC
>JAJYMD010000264.1 GCA_021787255.1 Actinomycetes bacterium
CGTCGCGACCGGTGCGCCGTCGATCGGCTTTGCGACACTCGCCGCCGGTCCGACGCTCGCGCTCGGCTCCTATACGATCAAGGTCACCCAGTCGTCCACCGCCGCGCGGATCTCCGGCGCTGGGGCACTTGCGACGTCGACCACGATCACGACAGCGAACGACACGCTGAGCTTGACAGTGGATGGCACCGCAAAGACCCTCACGATCGCCTCGGGCGCCTACTCTCCGACAGGGCTCGTCGCCGCGCTGAACGCCGCCGCTGCCTCCGCGGGTGCGAAGGTCGCCGCCGCGCTCGCGTCCACAGGAGCGCTCGAGCTCCGGACGACACGACAGGGCTCCGCAGCGTCGCTCGGGGTGACGGGCGGGACCGCTCTGGGCTCGCTCGGGCTCACGACCGGCACGTCGGGAAGGGGCACCAACGCGGTGGTCACAATCGGCGGGACGACGACCACCCTCACATCGATCACAGCCGGCCAGACGGTCGCGCTGGGAGCGCCCTCGGCGCAGACGCTCAGCGCGACCGTCGCGTCAGGGTCGTCCGCGGACGGCTCGCTGGTGACCGCAGGCACCGCGCAGGCTGCCGAGGTCTCCACGGGCAACGGGAGCCTGTCCACAGTCGTTGCCTCCATCAACGCCTCGGGGCTCGCCGCGACCGCGATCGCCGTCGAGACGTCGTCAGGTAGCTACCTCCTCCAGGTCTCCGCCGATCGCACGGGCGTCGCGGGAGCGGTCAGCGTCGACGCGGGTGCGTTCGCGGGTTCCCCGTTGGGGCCGCTCGAGTCGATCGCCACTGCGCAGACAGCGACCGCCTCGGTCGGCGGCGCTCGCGGCTACACCGTGAGCTCGTCGACCGACACTTTCACGAACCTCATGGCAGGCGCCACGATCAGCGCGCTCGCGACGGGAACGGTGACCGTCTCGGTGAGCCAGGACGCGACAGGAGAAGCCGCCCGCGTCCAGGCGCTGGTCACAGCTGCGAACGCGGCGCTCGCCGACATCCAGAAGTACGCGGGGTACACAACACAGACCAAGACCGGCGGGCCGCTCATGGGCTCCGCCGTCCTCGAGGACGTCAAGACCGAGATCCTTTCCACTATCGCCTCCACGACCGGGACGTCCTCCCTTGGCAACCTGGCCGATGTCGGCTTGTCGGTCACGAAGACAGGGACCGTCGCCTTCACAAAGGCGAAGTTCGTGAGCGCCTTCGAGACACGCCCCGCCGAGGTGATGGCCCTCTTCACGCAGGGCGGGACGTTCAGCCCTTCGGCCGCAGGCGCCGCGGGCGAAGTGCGCTTCGCCTTTGCAGGCACAGGCACCGAGGCGGGCAGCTACTCGGTGGAGGTGAGCCACTCCGCGACCCAGGCGGTGGACACCGGCGCGACACTGCCCACAGGAAAGGTGTCGGTGGCCGAGACGCTCACGGTCACCATGGGGACATCGCACGCGACGTACACGACGTCGGCGGGCGAGTCCCTCACAGCGATCGCAGCCGGCCTCAACCAGGGGTTCGCCGCGGCAGGGATGCCGCTCACGACGAAGCTCGTCGGCGGCACCTCGCTCGTCATCACCTCGAACGGCTACGGCTCGGCCGCGACGTTCTCGGTGGCGTCGAGCGCGGCGGGCGCCGGGACGACGGGGCTGGGGGCGGCCACGGCTGGAACGGAGAGGACGTCGTCCGGCACGGACGTGGCCGGGTCCATCGGCGGCATCGCGGCCACCGGAAGTGGGCAGGTGCTGACCGCGGCCAAGACATCGCCGCTCGACGGGCTGTCGGTCATGGTCTCTCCGGGCGTCCCGACGACAACGACACTCGGCACGATCAGCTACGCGCCCGGCGCGGCACAGCGGCTCGCGTCGGCGATGAACGCGGCCTCGAACGCCCAGACCGGGGCCGTCACCGCTGCGATCAAGTCCCTCACAACCGAGGTCGCGTCGCTCAGCGCACAGGTCCAGATGTACCAGCGGATCGAGAATTCGCAGAAGGCGCTCTTGGAGCAGGAGTTCTCACGGATGACAGCCACCCTCGGAAGCTTGAAGAACGAGAGCGCGATGCTCCAGAGCGAGCTCACAAAGCTCCCGGTGCTCTGAGGCGCCTCTCGAGATGACCTCTCCCGGCGTCTACACGGCCGAGCAGCGAGCGGCGCTCGTGAGGTGCTACGTCGCGAACCAGGTCGAGACCGCGTCCCCTGCGCAACGCCTCATGATGCTCTTCACTCGGTTGCGCACGGACCTGGAGGCGGCCTCGGCGGCCTTCTCGGTGGCCGACGTCGAGGCCATCCACAACAGCCTCGTCCACGCCCAGCGGATCGTGCTGGTGCTGAGAGATTCGCTGTCGGGCAGCGACTGGAGTGGCGCAGGGCCACTGCGCACCGTCTACACCTTCGTCCACCAGCGCCTTGTCGACTGCAACCTGCGAAAGGACCCAGCCCTGCTCCCGGTCTGCGTGGACCTGATCGCTCGGATCCATGACGCGAACGCCCAAGTGCTCGCGGAGATGGCGACGCAGGCCGCCGACCACGCGGGCGAGCAACCAGGCGAGCCCGCCCTCTCGAGCGGCGTCTGCGTCGAAGCCTGAGCGATGGCCGGCGTGCCCGAGACTGCCCGTGCCGACTGGGTAGAGGTGCTCGGCGCGCTCGAAGCGCGCTGCGAGCAGATCGCGGGCGCGCTACGAGGGTGCTGCGAGCTTCCTGGACCCTACGGCCTGCCCGAGGGGCTCGGTCCGCTACCCGAAGAGCTGAGGGCCCGCGCGCAAAGGCTCCTTGCGAACCAGCGCGCGCTCATCGGCGCCCTCGCGCGAGGGATGCGCGCGCTTCGGGTGGTCATCGACAGCCCCGCTCCCTCGGATCGTCCCATCGGTCCCGCGCTCTACGTCGACCGGCGCTGCTGAGCCCCACGACGAGCCGGGCTCCGGACGACGCGCAAGAGAG
>JAJYMD010000151.1 GCA_021787255.1 Actinomycetes bacterium
CGCGGCCCGCCGGAGAGCAGTCCGGCCTCCTCGCGGGTCCGGCCCCCGCCGAGGAACCCGGGGCTCGTGACGTAGTCGACTCGCTCGACGAAGCGGCGCCGTTCGTGGGAGGTCACGATCAGGACCTCGTTGCAGAGCGAGATGATGTCGTTGGCGCCGCCGCTCCCGGGCAAGCGCACCGTCGGCGCGTGCGGGTCCCCGATGATGCTCGTGTTGACGTTCCCGAAGCGGTCGACCTGGGCAGCTCCGAGGAACCCGTAGTGGAAGTAGCCACGCTGCGCGAAGAGGAAGATGTCGGTGATGTCGGTGAGGAGCTCGGCCCCGTAGGCCGCGCGCATCTCGTTGGTGGAGATCGGGAGCGCGCCCGCCAGCAGCTCCGCGCCGACGATCCCCCCCTCGAGGACGATGGTGAGATCGGGGGCCTGTCGCCGCTTCGCCACGGCGCTCGCCAGGAGGGGCGTCCCGACGCCGGCGAAGACGACCCGGTGGTCGCCGAGCAGCCGGCTCGCCGTGATCGTCATGATCTCCTCGGGGCTCGGGCTCGCCTCGAGGGTCCCCAGGCCTGGCACCGTGGCGGTCGGCCCGGGCTCGTGCGGGCTCGCGCTCACCGGGACACCAGCGCCGTCGCGCGCCGGGCCTGGCGCGCCAGGCGCGCCGTCCCCACCCGGTCCAAGAAGCCCTGGAAGTCCCCGACCCGGCGGATGTTCGCGTCGACATAGGCGCGGACGGCGTCGAGCCCCCCGGCGCGCTGCGCGCTGACATACTCGTCGAAGTGCTCGGTGTCGGCCTCGTAGCGGCCGTAGCACTCGTGGGGGTACGCCCCGAACGGTGCCTCGACCACGGCATCGACCGCGAAGTGGGGCAGGATCGTGGCCGCCGGGTCGGCGCGGATCGCCGCCTCGTCGACGATCTCCTCGGCCGAGACGATGACCGTCCTCGCGGCGCGAGCCATGTCGACGTCCATGTGGGGGTACCCGTCGATCTGGACATTCCCGTACACATCCGCCCGGTGCGCGTGGAGGAAGGCGACGTCCGGGCAGAGCGCGGGCACCGCTGCGAGCCGTTCCCCCGTGTAGGGACAGGAGAGCGCTGCGAGGCCTCGGGAGCGCGCCAGGTCCGAGCCCAGCATCGTGTAGGTCGGGAGGAACGGGACGCCCATTGCGGCGGCCTTGTAGCCGAGGCCGATGGCGAGGTGGCTCCACTCCTCGTACTCCGCGAGCCCAGCCTCCGCGTAGTGCCGGAGCACCGGCGACAGGCCCCACGGGAGCCCGATGCCCATCCAGCTGGTCACCACTCGCTTCGCCTGGCCCTCGACCAGCAGGAGCTCGCCCTCGTAGCAGGTGAGTGGCCGGGACACGGTCAGCGCTCGCCGCCCCGCGCGCACCAGCGCGAAGACGAGCGCCATCGGGGTGCGCGAGTACAAGGTGCCTCCGATTGCGACATGGTCTCCGTCGCGGACCGCTGCGATCGCCTCGTCTGCGGTCGTCAGCTTCGGCGCTCGCGCCCGCACGCGTCGCTCGAGGTCTGCCCGGGCGGCCCTCGTCGGAGCGGAGGCGGTCGTCATCGCGCCCCCGTCCGGGCGCCGAGCAGCGGCAGGACCTCGGCGGCGAGACACTCCACCTGCTCGAGCTCGTAGCCGCAAGGCACGAAGACGACGTGCTGGACCCCCGCCTCGAGGTGGCGTGCGAGCTGCTCGGCGCACTGCTCGGGCGTCCCTCGTATCGCGCTTGCCGGGGTGGACTCGCTCCACTCCGCGCAGTCGAAGTACTCCGCCACGAAGGCGTCGGACCGACGCGTCGCGGCCTCGAACGTCCGATCGATGCAGAGCGGTAGCTGTGCCACGTTCACCAGGCTCGACGGGTCGCGCCCCTCCTGGTCGGCGAAGTCGAGGATCTTCGCCCAGGCGCGCTCGAAGCTCGGCGCCTCGTAGAAGTACGTGAGCCAGCCGTCACCCATGCGCGCGACGCGCCGCAGCACGCGGTCCACGTAGCCGCCGACGAGCACGCGAGGCCGCCGGACCGGTCGCGGGAGCATCCGAACGTGGACGAGCTTGCGGCCGTCGTCACGCTCGAGCTCGGTCACGTCGTCCTCCGCCCAGAGGCGCTGCAGGAGGGCGAGGTTCTGCTCGAAGATCGCGCCACGCCCCTTGAACGAGACACCCGTCGCCTCGAACTCCCGCTCGTACCACCCGGCAGCCATGCCGAGGGTGAGCCGCCCCCCGGTCAGCTCCTGGAGCGACGCCCCGACCTTCGCGAGCAGCACCGGGTCCCGGACCGGGAGGACCAGCACCGCGGTGCCGAGCTCGATCTCGGTCGTGCGCGCCCCGAGCGCGGCCAGCACCGTCAGGGACTCGAGGAACGGGAACGGCCGTCTGGCGCCGAGGAAGAGGTGGTCCCAGACCCATAGGGAGTCGAAGCCGAGCCGCTCCGCGGTCTCGGCGTAGGTGAAGATCGAGGCGAACGAGGGAGGTTTCGACTCCGGGGTGAAGTTCTCGACGGCGAGGCCGTAGGCGACCATGGCGCTCCTCGGCTGGTAGGGCGAAGGCAGTCCGTCGTGATCCGTGCCGGCCTGCACTCCGCAGCGGCGAGCGCGCCGCTCGGCCGAATGGTAGCCCGGGAGGTCTGGCACGGTACCCGCAATACGTCGGAACTCTTCCCCTTCTCTCCGACGTCTTGCAGGTATGCCCCGAGCGACGCCCGTGCTAGCTTCCGGGCACGCGCCTCCCCGCGGTGGGCCGAGTGCGCGCAGAGCGAGGAGGCGCCAGTGACGAGCGCACGCAGCTATGGCGGCGAGCTGATCGGTGTCGAGGGGGCGACCGACCTGCACTGCCACCCCTTCCCCGACCTGTTCCCTCGTCTGGCGGACGACATCGACATCGCGATCGCGGCGCGAGACGCGGGGATGAAGGCCATCCTCCTC
>JAJYMD010000404.1 GCA_021787255.1 Actinomycetes bacterium
ACGAGTGGTTCGTCCTGATGGATGGCAACGCCGTTCGCAACCAGCTCGGTGGCAACCCCTGGGCCCGTCATCCCCAGGTCGTGACCTCCCTCGACTTCGTGAAGCAGGAAGACGTCATGCCGGAGCCCGACTTCAACGACGGACGTGCCTGCCAGTGCCGAAGTGCTACGAGGGATCAGCAGCTTTACCGACTCATGCACCACATGGACTCCGCTCCATATCGCTCTGAGTCTATACTGAGGTGATGAGCCTGCCTCGGCACCCCCAGGTGGCGGGCTGGCTCCAGAACCTGGACGACACGACCCGAGGCGAAGTGGACGAATCGCTCGACTACCTCCAAGAGCACGGGCGGGCGGCGTCACTGCCCGACGTGCGCCACCGCATCCAGATCTCGCGGCACTTCCCGGACATGAGCGAAGTCCGAGTCGATATCGACAACGCGCACCTCTACCGGGTTCTCGTCGGGTTCGGACCGAACGATGTCCCCGCCCTGTTGCTGGCGGGGAACAAGGCGGGCATCGGGAACCACTGGTACGACGAGAACGTGCCGATCGCCGACGATCGCTTCGACGCCTACCTTGCGGCGCTCGCGCGCTCGCGAACCATTTCCAAGGAGCCGTGATGAGTGATCTTCCCGAAGGCTGGGACAGCTACGACCCCAACGACCATGATCGCAGCGACCGGCTCAGCTACCAAGCGGCACGAGTAGCCGCGGCAAGCCGAGCCGAGCGGCGACGCGCGGCCTACGGAGAGGCGCTGTCCGCGCTGCGGCGTGCCCGCGCCCTCACCCAGGTCGCCGTCGCCGAGCAGCTCGGTGTCGCCCAAGGAGAAGTGTCCCGCATCGAGCACCAGGGCGACCTCCTGCTCTCGACGCTCACCCGCTACATCGACGGGATGGATGGCTCGCTCTCGTTGCTGGTCCGCTTCGGCGACGGCGAGACCATCGAACTGAGCCTGATGCTCGACAGCCTCACCGAACAGAGCCTTGACCCGACCGTCGTGCCTGATCCGATGACGGCAATCCGTCTCGCCGGCTACATCGGTCGCTACGACTCCCAGGAGGAGAAGTTCTATGCCGCTCCTGCCGCCTGAGCTAGCCCAGCCCTTTCAGGACCAGAGCGAACGCGCCGCGGCTAGGCGTCGCCTCGACGAACGCGACCGGACGCTCCAAGCCGTCCAGGCGCTCGCCCGCCGGCCTGCAAACGCTTGGACGAGCCACGAACGCTCCGCGTTCCCTGGCTCCAACCACGGCGTCGTGGATCCACCAAACCAGCGTGTCAGCCGCTGGGCGTCTCTCTTCGCGGAAGAGCTGACCGAGGTCCACCAAGTCGCCGCAGCATCCCGTCCGCTCTCCGACTTGGAGCTGCGAGAAGCCCTCTACCTGGCCGGCCGGCTCCTCTCCACCGTGACCGGGCTGCCCATCAGCCAGGTGGACGACTTCCGGCTTCATCCCACGTCGCACTGATATCGAACCCTCCAACCGTCCCTGGTCTTCACGTCCCGCCTGCACTCGCCGCCGGAGCTGCACCGGCGGCGGCTCGACTTCGAGAAGCTTGCCCGAGACGGGGCGATCTCCAGCATCACCGACCCTGCCCCGCTCTTCGGCGCGCTCCCCAACGAAGCAGAGGGCTACGGGTAGCTACGGGCAGGTATGGGTAGCTACGGGTAGCTACGGAATGTCCAGAAGGCCGTCCTCGACGCCTGGTCCCCGGTCGTCGGGCGACGCTGCGCCGGAGCTTGTCGACGTGGCGCGAAGGGCGAGTCGATGCCATTCGCGCCGAGGGCATGCGCGGCGACGCCCAGCTCCCTGCAACCGTGTAACTCGACAGGTCGATGTCTCGCACAATGTCGCTCGAACGTCTGGCGAACAGCATCGGAGCTCCAGGTCGTGACCGAGGCGAGGGTGAAGCCGTGCCTGCGCCGGATACCGTCGTCGTCGGTGTAGGGGCAGCGGTTGCCGGGGGGCGGAGCCGGCGGACCTGCCCCGCGGACGCCACCACGTCCCAGGGCGCGAGGAGGCTCCCGTCCACCTGCCCGGCGACCGTGGGGACGGGGAAAACCGGTCGGTGCTGGGTTGTCGGCCGCGCCGATGCTCGCCGCCGCGCAGAGCCCGAGCGGCGGCAGCTCGGCATTCCGAGGCCCCGTCCCGGCCGATAACCTGGCGCCATGCCCGTCGAGCGCGTGATCCTGGCAGAGCCGCGGGGCTTCTGCGCGGGCGTGGAGAAGGCGATCAAGGCGCTGGCCTGGATGGTCCGGGTCTTCGAGCCACCG
Source organism: Actinomycetes bacterium (assembly GCA_021787255.1). Next base: position 2,272 of record JAJYMD010000404.1, read on the forward strand.
GTGTACTGCTACCACGAGATCGTCCACAACCGGCTCGTGGTCGACCAGTTCCGGACCCAAGGGGTCGTCTTCGTCGACGACGTGGCGGAGGTGCCGCCGGGGTCTCCGCTCATGCTGAGCGCGCACGGGACCGCCCCCGAGGTCGTCGAGGAGGCCCGGCGGCGTGGCGGGGTCGTCGTGGACGCGGTGTGCCCGCTCGTGACCAAGGTGCACCACGAGGTGAAGGTCCGCAGCCGCAAGGGTTACACGGTGCTCTACGTGGGCCATTCCGGCCACGAGGAGGCGATCGGCACGATGGCCGTGGCGCCAGATGCGGTGCGTCTCGTCGAGACCGAAGAGGACCTCGAGCGGCTCGGCGACCTCGACGGCGCGCCGGTCGCGCTGCTCGCGCAGACCACGCTCAGCCAGGACGAGTGGCAGGGGCTGATGGAGGAGGCGAAGCGGCGGTTCCCCGACCTGTGGCTACCGAGCCGAAGCGACCTGTGCTTCGCCACGACGAACCGCCAGGCCGCCTTGAAGGCGATCGCCTCCGACGCGGACTCGATCGTCGTGATCGGCTCGGAGAACTCCTCCAACACCGTCGCCTTGGAGAAGGTCGCCAAGGCCTCGGGTTGCCGCCGGGTCGTGCGCGTGAAC
>JAJYMD010000225.1 GCA_021787255.1 Actinomycetes bacterium
CTGTTCGGCTGGGAGCGGAACGCCGTCGGGATCGACGGGAACCGCGACGCGAACCTCCAGGCGGCCCTGCGTGGCCAGCCAGGCCAGGACCGCCAGCCGCTGGGCGGCGATCTCGTCTGCCGGGACCAACTCCGCCGCAAGGCGCGCCGCCAGCGCTGGCGGGATCTCGGTCGCGCCGACGAGCGCAGCGCGGTCCTCCTCGGCGAGCTCCGCCCCGACGAGCAGGCGCATCTTCCCGCCCGACGCGATGAACCGGCTGACCCCGCGAGCCGCGGCGGCGATGGCGGACGCCCGGAAGTACCCGACGGAGCGGTCGTAGCTCGTCGCTCGGGAGAGCGCCGGGATGTAGAAGAAGCGAAGAGCGGCGTCCCCCGAGTCGTAGCCGATGCCCAGACCGAGCTCTCGGAGCCCTGTGGCGTGCTCAGCCGACTCGGTCACTCGCCGCTCTCTCCCTCCTCGTCCTCCTCGTCCTCCTCGTCCCGGCGGAAGGGGAGCTGCGCGGGAACGGGGACTTGCGCCGGCTCCCGCGGGGCGGGGAGGTCGTCGAAGATGGTGAGGCGAAGGCCCTCGAGACTCCGTGCCTCCGGGCGGACGAAGTCGGACTTGTCCCTGGTCCGCGGGACAGCGTTGATCGCAGCCCCGACGAGGTCTCGGAACCGGGGGTCTACCTGGAAACCGGTCCGGATGAGCCAGGCCCGGGCGGCACCCGCCCCGTCCTCGTCGTAGACGACCATGAGGCTGTGCAAGGCGTCGAGGAGGGTCGGCCAGGATCCGGCACCCGGGTCGATCGCTTTGGCGGCGCGGCGCAGTGCCGGCGTGAGGATGGTGACCGTGCCGGAGCTCGCCTTGATCACCTTGTGGGCTCTCGCGAGATCCTCGAGGTCGAGATGGGTGGCGAGCGAGAGCTTGAGGGCCTCTCCGGCGGGGAACTCTGCGGCGCCAAAGTCCGACCAGGCGAGCAGCCACCAGTCGGTGACCCGGTCGAACTCGACCTCCCGACCCCCGAGCAGCCCACGCATCTTGAGCCGGGCCACCTCCTCGCGAGCGAGGTCGAGCGCGCGATCCGGCCGGATGAGCTCTGGACTGCCCGCGGCGTCGAGTTCGCCGGTGTAGACCGGCCAACGCTGGGAGAGCACCGAGAGGACCGGTCCGAAGGTGGCGAGGGTGAGGTCGATGCCGTGCATCCCAGCAGCGGAGAACGCCTCGGCTGCGGTCCGGGCCGCCCTCGCCACCTCGGATCTGATGTCCGCCCAGTAGGCCGGCGTGGAGGAGCTCCGTTTGGCGCAGGTGAGCAGGATCGTCGAGGAGGCGGCGTTCTTCTTCGCCTGGTGCAACGAGTGCTCGGATTCGGTGTGAACCGGCCAGGCCGAGTTGATCGCGAAACCCGTCTCGAGGAGCGCCTGGCCGAGGGTGTCCCACGCATCCACCCGTTTGTGGGTGAACATGACCGTCATCACCCCGTCGTCCTTCAGCACCCGGTGGGCCTCGGCGAAACAGCGGGTGAGCATCTCCTCGTAGTGCTCGTCGGCCAGATCCGCCGCCGTCTTCGCCCCCCGGACCCGCCTTCCCCGCCGGGAGGGCGCGACGGCCTCGAACAGCGACGAGTTGGCGACCGCTTCGCCCTGCTTCTCCGAGAGTGAGAGCGCGCAGAACGCTGGCCACGTGTCGCGAAGCGAACGACGCAGCCAGACCAAGAAGTAGTCCGAGCACTCGCCGTACATGACGTTGTCGTAGTAGGGAGGGTCGGTCACTACCGCGTCCACCGAAGCTGTCGCAATCGCCGCGAGGTCGGCTGCGGAGCCGATCAGGATCCGAGCTGGCTTTGACACCACTGGGCGTCCCGGAGGGGCGGCGAGCTTCGCGATGCCCTGGTACGCGTCGGCAACCTGCTCGATCGCCCAGGGGAGGAGCGCGTGTGCCCCGTCGAACTCGGCGAAGGACCACTTGAAGGAGAAGTCGTGGCGGTCGAAGACGTTCCGAACGGTGGTTCGAGTGGCATGCCAGCTCGAGAGCATCCCGTTGTAGTCGACCGACTTGTCCAGCGCGAGGCCGAGGTAGAGCCCGAGTGCTCGTGCATGCTCCTCCGGCAGGTCGGCGTCTGCTTCGGCGAGGAGCCTCTGGAGCTCTTCGAGTGCCGTGGCGGCCGTCAGGAGCTGCCGGGGTGTGAAGAGCTCGCGCCACGCCAGAAGGCCCATTCGTCGAGGCTCGTTGGTCTTCTTCCCTGGAAGGACGGTCTCGAGCGGGACGAGATCCCGGACCTCCCAGGAGGGGAGCAGGCGGTCCACCTCGGCCCGGGCCGCCTCGACGGCGGCGAGGTCGTCGGCGCTCGGCACCCGGAACTGGCGTCCGGTCCGGCCGGGTCGGGTGACGGACACCGCAAGCAGCATCTCGCCCATCTCTCCCGCCTGGGCTCGCTCGACGATGTAGGCGCTACCGAAGGTCTGCTCCGCCCAGATCGATCGCGCCGTTCCGGACTTGTAGGTCGCGCGTCCACCCCACACGGCTGCGGCCGGTCCTTCGACGATCTCCCGGAAGACCTCACCGGTGGTGGGGTCGGCCTCGAGACGGAGCGCGACGTCCCGCCCCGCCTTGCCGCGAGCCAGCCAGTAGTCCGGGGCGAGCGGGGTCGGTCGGCCGGTCTCTGGGCAGGGCACGGTGTGCGCCCAGATGTAGGCGGCGATTGTCTCGCCATCGTCCCGAGGGAAGAAGCCGTCGAGCCGGCGCTGGACGCGAACGGCCCAGGTTGTCCCCCAGCGGCGGATGCTCGCCGCAAAGCCGGGGGGGAGTCGGAAGGGGAGGTCGACCGTGCCGGTGAGGATCGCTGCGGCCACCGGGTTGAGCTCGTTCGCCATGGCGACGCAGCCGTAGCGGGTGGCCTCGAAGGGGAGCGCCTCAC
>JAJYMD010000276.1 GCA_021787255.1 Actinomycetes bacterium
GTCGGGGCTCCACGCAGCGGCGCGCTACGCCACGTTCCGCCACGCCGGGCGCACAGTGCTCTGCGTCGTCACCTCCACAGCCGGGGTCCCGGGGGTCACGACAGCCGACCACGCCCAGTGCGCGCCGCTGCCCGAGGCGGCGAGGCTCGCCGGCGTCGCGCTCTTCGACCCGGCGTCGAGCCGCACCTCTGCGCCGGAGTACGCCACGTTCCGCCACGCCGGGCGCACAGTGCTCTGCGTCGTTACCTCCACAGCCGGGGTGCCAGGGGTCACGACAGCGGACCACGCCCAGTGCGCGCCCCTGCCCGTGCGCCGCGCGTGGTGAGGGCCTGAGGGAAGCCCGATGGCAGGGGGTTCGTTCGCGCACTTCCACGTCCACTCCGAGTACTCGCTCCTCGACGGGATGAGCCACCTGGACGACCTCGCCCGGGCGGCCGCCCAGGACGGCCAGCCGGCGCTGTGCGTGACCGACCACGGCAACCTCTACGGCGCGCTCGAGCTCGCGTCTGCGTGCGAGCGCCACGGCGTGAAGCCGGTCGTGGGCATGGAGGCCTACTTCTCGCCTCGAGGCGCCGGTCACGAGGGACCCAAGGAGCGCTACCACCTCGTCCTCGTCGCGGCGTCCGGCGAAGGCTTCCACGCGCTCTCGAGACTCTCGAGCCGGGCGTTCCTGGAGGGCTTCGACGCGAAGCCGACGATCGACCTCGAGATGCTCGCCGAGGAGGCCGGGCGGGCCGACGGGGGGATCGTCGCGACGACCGGGTGCCTCGGGGGGATCGTCCCGCAGCTGCTCGTGGCCGGGGACGAGGAGGGCGCAGCCCACTGGGCCGGAAGGCTCGAAGACGCGGTCGGCAAGGGGAACCTCTACGCCGAGATCCAGGACCACGGGATCGGCGACGAGCGCCGGGCGATGCGGCGGCTCTCGGACCTCGCACGCAGGCTGTGCCTGCCGCTCCTTGCGACCAACGACAGCCACTACACGAGGCGTGAGGACGCGCGCGTCCACGAGGCGCTCCTGTGCGTGCAGACCAAGGCGACGCTCGAGGACCACAAGCGCTTCCGCTTCGACGGCGCTGGCTACTGGTTCAAGACGGCCGCCGAGATGCGGGCGCTGTTCGGCGAGCTCCCCGAGGCCTGCGACGAGACCCTGGCGCTCGCCGAACGCATCGAGACGAAGCTGCCGTTGCGCCCTCCGACCCTGCCGCGCCTGTTGGGCGATGCGGCCAGCGAGGCCGAGACGCTGCGCAGGCAGGCGAGAGCGGGGGCGCAACGGCGCTTCGGCGATCTGTTGCCCAAGGGGGTCGACGAGCGCCTGGAGCGCGAGCTGTCGGTGATCGGCCAGATGGGTTTCCCCGGGTACTTCCTCATGGTCGCAGACCTCGTGTCGTGGGCGAGAAGCCAGAAGATCGCGGTGGGACCGGGGCGCGGGTCGGCTGCGGGTTCGATGGTCTCGTACTGCCTCGGGATCACCGATCTCGACCCCCTCGCCCACGGCCTGCTCTTCGAGCGCTTCTTGTCCGAAGGGCGCGCCGGGACGCTGCCGGACATCGACCTCGACGTCGACGACCGCCGCCGCGGCGAGCTGATCGAGTACCTCGGCGAACGCTACGGCGAGGAGCGCGTCGCGCAGATCGGCACGTTCGGGGAGCTCCACGCGAAGAGCGCGCTGCGCGACGCGGCGCGCGTGCTCGGAAAGCCCTACGCGCTCGGCGACGCGTTGTCGCGCGCGCTGCCCCCCGACGTCTACGGGCGGTCTGTCCCTCTGCGGGCGTGCCTCGAGGAGTCCGAGGGCCACGAGGACGCGTACGCGGCCGCTGCGGCGCTTCGGGGCCTCGTCGAGCGCGATGCGTCGGCGCGCGAGGTGGTCGAGCTCGCGCTCGGGCTCGAAGGGGTGAAGCGCTCGGCGGGCATCCACGCCGCAGGCGTCGTGGTCGCAGACGGCGCCTTGATCGACCTCGTCCCGCTCCAGCGCCAACCGGGCGGAGGAGATGGGCCCGCGGTCACCCAGTGGGACCTGGCGGGGGTCGAGCGCTGCGGGCTGGTGAAGTTCGACCTGCTCGGGTTGCGGACCCTCGGGCTCCAAGAACAGGCGGTCGTCCTCGCCAGGGCGGCGGGGGAGGAGTGCTGCGAGGTCACAGCCGTTCCCGACGACGACGAGGCGACGTGGCGCCTGCTCAGGGCGAAGCGGACGGCCGGGGTCTTCCAGCTCGAGTCCGACGGGATGCGCAGGCTCATGGGCGACCTCGAACCGGACTGCTTCTCGGATCTCGCCGCGCTCGTCGCGCTCTATCGGCCGGGCCCGATGGGCCGGCGCGTCCACGAGGAGTACGCACGGCGCAAGCACGGCCGGGCCGAGATCGGCGTGCACCATCCCGATCTCGGCTCGCTGCTCTCGGACACCTACGGGCTGCTCGTCTTCCAAGAGCAGCTCATGGCCATCTCCCGGCACTTCTGCGGGTTCAGCGCCTCGGAGGCCGACGCACTGCGCAAGGCCTGCGGCAAGAAGGACCCCGTGCTGCTCGCGTCGATGCGGGAGCGCTTCATCGCCGGCTGTGTCGCACAGGACCACAGCGAGGCGCTCGGTGCGACGCTCTTCGGAGCGATCGAGCCGTTCGCCGACTACGGGTTCTGCAAGGCGCACGCGTGTGCGTACGCGCTCGTCGCCTGGCGGAGCGCCTACTTGAAGGCGCACCATCCGGGCGCGTTCTGGGCCGCCGTGCTCGACTCGGTCCGCGGCGACTACGACTCGATGGCCTCCTATCTCGCCTCAGCGCGCGACGAGGGCGTCGTCGTGCTCGCCCCGGACGTGAACCGCTCGCAGGCAGGCTTCTCGGTCGAGGGCGCAGCGGTGCGCTTCGGGCTCGGCGCGGTGCGTCTCGTCGGAGCGGAGC
>JAJYMD010000402.1 GCA_021787255.1 Actinomycetes bacterium
CGCTCGCCGAGTTCTCTAAGCACAACAAGGAAAACCTCGTGTTTTCATCTGATGCATGATTCTCGCGTCGGTGCGCCCTGCCGCTGAGCAGGGAGAACGCGTTCGGCCCGTACTCGACGGATCCCGGAAGGTCCCCCTTCACCTGGAGATCCACCACTTCGCCTGCAGCTGATGCTTGACTCCTGCATCGGACCCACTTCACCAGATGCAAGGAGGCAGGATGGGCCTCGAAGCGCTCGGACCAAGCGACCACCCCGATGCCGAGGCGGCAGCGCTTTTCGAGGAGATGCTCCTCGGCTGGCGCCACCAGCAGCTCTCGCGCAACCTCGCGCTCTCGAGCATCGACACGGGCGCTCGGACCGTCCGACGCTTCACGGCTGCGACCGGCCGCTTCCCGTGGTCCTGGGTGCCCGCAGACCTCGAGCGATGGGTCGCCGGGCTCCGGGAGCGCAACGGCGTGACGCGCTCGACGGTGCGCGCCTACGAACTCTCGCTCCGGAGCTTCCTCGCGTACGTCTGCGATCCCACCTACGACTTCGTGCGAACCTGCGAGGTCCGCTTCGGCGCGGTCCCCGTCCAGATCGTCACCGCGATGAACCTCGCCCGGCACCGGGTCGAGCACGAGACGAACCCCCGGCGCCGGCCGCTCAGCCGCGCCGAGTGCCAGAGACTGTTCGACGCGGCGGATGCCCGTGTCGAGGCGGTGCAGCGATCGGGTCGCAAGGGAACCGCGGCGGCGCTGCGGGACGCGACGATGCTGAAGGTCGCCTACGCGTTCGGGCTCCGGCGACGGGAGCTGCTCATGTTGGAGGTCGACGACCTCACCCCGAACCCGAAGGCTCCCGAGTTCGGTCCCTACGGTGTGCTCGCCGTCCGCTACGCGAAGGCGACCGCGGGATCAGGCCCTCGGCGCCGCAGCGTCCTCACCGTCATGGACTGGTCGACCGAGGTGCTCGCGGAGTGGGTCGAGCACTGCTGGCCGCTGCTCGTCACGCCCGGCACGCGCTGGCTGTGGCCGTCCGAGCGCAACCCCCGGGTGAGCGAGGACCGCTTCAACGCCGCCTTTGCCCGCCTTTCGAACGAGGCCGGGCTCCCGAGCGGTCTCAGTCCCCACTGCCTCAGGCACAGCTACGTCACCCACCTCATCGAGGAGGGTTATGACGCACTATTCGTGCAACAACAGGTGGGTCACGAGCACGCCTCGACGACCTCGATCTACACCGCGGTCTCCTCGGACTACAAGACCCGAGTGCTGCGCGCCGCGCTCGACAAGACCCTCGACCGCAGCGTGACCCGAAAGGGCCGGCGATGAGCGTGACGGCTCCGAGCTACCGCTGGCATCTGCGCGAGCGGCTCGGTGCCAAGGGCATCTGGAAGACGACCGAGCTCGTGCCACTGCTCGCCGAGCGCGGCGTCGTGCTCTCGGGGCCTCAGGTCTACCGCCTCGTCGCGAAGGTGCCCGAACGCCTCAGCTTGAAGATCCTCGCCGCGCTTTGCGACATCTTGGGCTGCGGTCCTGGCGACCTCATCGAGGTCGGTGTCACCGAGACACCGGGCCCGCCACCTCCGCGCCGTGGCGGGAAGGTGGTGGAGCTCTCCGAGCTGCCCCGGCCACGACGCGCCCGGGTCGACCCGAACCGACGGCCATGACCTCCTCATCCTCTTCCTCCGGACAGCGCCGGCTCGATGGCTTCGATCGCTGGGCTGAAAGACGCCTCAAGGCCGTCGCAGACGCCGAGGACCGCCGGGTCGGCCTCGCCTACCTGCGCTGGCACCTGCGGTCCCGCCTCGCCGAGCTCGTCGATCGGGGCACGCTCGACGCCGTCCATGTCGGCCACGCCCGCCAGTCGATGAACGCGGCGCTTTCCTACCTCGCCGAGCTGCGCTCCGAGGGGCACCTGCTCGGTGATCTCACCCAAGGTGAACTCGACCGGCTCTTCGCCGAGCGCGGGACGCACGCCGTCTCGCTCCGGAACTTCCTCTCCTTCGCGGTCTCCTCGAAGCGCTGCCCACCGCTTCGCATCCCGTGCTACCGCTCGAAGGTGCGTGAGCCGATGGCGGAGGCCGAACGGCTCGACAAGATCGACGGGCTGCTCGAGAACGAGGCGATCACGCTCGCGGACCGTGTCGCAGGGCTCCTCGTGCTCGCCCTCGCCCAGCCGGTCGCGCGGATCGCACGCCTCTCGGCCGACGCTGTCAGCCGGAGCGGCGACGAGGTGACCGTGCTCCTGGCACGGACGCCCGCGCCGCTGCCTGAGCCGATGGCCTCGCTCGTCGCTGAGCTCGTGCAACAGCGGCGGGAACACGCCGAGGAGGGCTTTGCGTGCTGGCTCTTCCCGGGGCGCCGTGCCGGGGAGCCGATCGTCCAGCCTGCGCTCAGCCAGCGCCTCCGCCAGCTCGGCATCACCTGCACGGGGCGGCGCGCGGCGCTCTACGCGCTCGCCCGCGAGCTCCCCGCGCCGGTGCTCGTCGACGTCCTCGGCTACAGCCGCAGCTTCACCGCCCAGCTCCTTGCTGAGCTGCGTGTCGATTGGAACGCCTACGCCGCGCTGAAGTCGAGGGAGCGGCGCGCGAGCTGAGGAATACGCGTCTTCTCGGGGCCTATACGCGTTGTTCGCGAATACGCGTGGTTACCGGGACTTCCGCCCCGACCTCAAGCAGCTGGTCTTCATTCTCACCATCTGCGCGGATGGGGCCGTCCCCGCCACCGGGGACCGCGGATGGCAACACCGAGGACTCGACCACTCACATCGCCACCTGGGACTCGCTCGTCGCGCTCTTCGGTCGCGCCGACTTTCTCTACGTAGCTGACTGCAAGCTCGCCACCAGGGGCAACATGGCCCACCTCGTGAAGAACAAGGGCCGCTTCGTCTCGGTCCTCCCAGC
>JAJYMD010000039.1 GCA_021787255.1 Actinomycetes bacterium
AAGTCGGCCCAGATCGCGGCGCCGTCGGTGAAGAAGAGCCGCTGGGCGAAAGGCCGGGCCACCCCCGGCAACGAGTCGGCCAGCGCGACTTCCAGCTTGCGGAGCTTTTGGAGGCTCACCCCTGACCGGCGGAAGCGCCGGACGACCTCCAAGCTGACGAGGTCGTGGAATGAGAGCAAGCGCGGCTCGTCAGGACCAATCCCGACGCTCGGCGGGGCCAGCCCGGCAACCCAGCGGCGAAGGGTCCCAGCCCGCACCTCCGAGGCCCGCAGGCCGAGGATCCGGGCGGCCTCAGGGAAGCTGTAGATCCCGGTCCCGAACGCGGGCGCAGTGAGGGTCGAGGTGGGCACGGAGCAATCGTACCGGTCGGGTACTACAGCCCTGAGTTCATTCCAGCGCCAGCCTCCGGCTCAGCCGCACAACCCGTCGGAGGACTGGCCCGGCTCCGGCCGTCGAACTCGACAGGTACTGCGACGGCGAAGATGCTGGTCACGGTGGTGTTCAGGTTGACTCTGCGGAGGCTTCGCACTCCTTGTTCACGAACGGGCGGTCCGAACCTACGACGCCCCAGGGCGGGCCCGAGGCTGCGCATCGCCGGATCCGATCCGGCCTGCCGAGTGCGCGACCATGAATCCAGGTGATGAGCGTGTCGGCGACGATGAGGCAGGAGAACAGCGCCAAGCTCGAGCAGCGTGTCGTTCGAGCGGCCGAGGCCGCCCTCGCAGAACGACAGTTCGTCAGCGCGGTCGACGTGCTGGTGGGCATCGGCTGGCTCGCCCCGTCGCACGTCGAGGAGTGGCGCCAAGGACGCGTCGAGTACCTGGAGCGGGTGACCCAGGCCAACCTCGCCAAGCTGTCAGCCGCCATGAAGCTCCTCCGCACCTGGGCAATGAGTCAGGGGCTGGTACCGAGCGAGACTGCCTACGTCGCACGCACCCGCGATCGCCGGGACCTTCAGTTCTCAAAGAGCGGCAACCCCGACATCGAGCGTGCCTACCGGACGCACTGGGTCTCGCCGGCGCTGTCCGAAGCGAAGCGCCGCCGGTTGGCGGAGCGCCAGAGCCGGCCCGCCGACCTGGTGGTGGTCATGCCGCTCAAGGACTGGACCTGCGCGGAGTGCTCGGGCGCCGGGGACCTGCTGATCATGGACAGCCCGGGACCGCTGTGCCTGGCCTGTGCGGACATGGACCATCTCGTCTACCTGCCCTCGGGGGACGCCGCGCTCACCCGGCGCGCCAAGAAGGCGAGCGGGCTCTCCGCTGTGGTGGTCCGCTTCAGCCGCTCGAGGAAGCGCTACGAGCGCCAGGGGATCCTCGTCGAAGAGGCGGCTCTCGACCGAGCAGAGCGGGAGTGCCTGGCCGACGACGAGGCCCGGGCTCGCCGCCGCGAGCGCGAGGAGGTCCGCCGGGCAGACCAGGATCTCGCCTTCGAGGCGGCGATGGCGGCCGAGATCCGCCGACTGTTCCCCGGCTGCCCCGCCCCACGCGCCGAGGCGATCGCCCACCATGCCGGTGGCCGGGGAAGCGGCCGTGTCGGGCGCAGCGCGGCGGGTCGTGCGCTCGACCCCCGGGCGGTGACCCTCGCCGTGGCTGCTTCCGTGCGCCACGAGGACACCGGCTACGACGAGCTGGTCATGTCGGGAGTTCCTCGAACCGCAGCGCGTGAGCAGATGGGCGCTGAAGTCCAGCGCATCCTGGCGAGCTGGCAAGCGCCCGTGCCCTCCTGAGCGAGCACGCCTCGGCGAACCTCGCCCCGGTCCGACGCCCAAGTGCGCGCCTCGCCTACGGTCGGGGCCATGTGGACAGAGTCGCCGTGGCAAGAGGAGCAGTTCCCGGACGAGGATCATGCCCTTGCCGAGCTGTCGGCGATCGAGGAGGCCGACGAGCTCTGCCGGCGCCTGCTCGAGTCGGCCTGGGGATGGGGGCACAGCTCCCGTTGCGCAGAGGCGGTCGACCTGCTCGCCGCCGTGCGCGGGACGGGCACCCTCCCCGATGCCTTCCTCACCATGCTGGTCTGCACCTGCGATCGCTGGGCTCGGGTCACGGGCAAGCTGATCGGTGCCGTCGAAGCATCAGGGGTGCTCACCAGTGCCGATCTCGACGAGCTGGCCGAGTCGTTCCTCGGCGAGGAGGTGGTGATCGAGTACCCCTTCCTCTGGGTATGCCCTCGAGGGCTGGACCTCGGCTCTTCCGACCAGGCGGCTGGCTTCGTCGTCGACGAGGACACGATGGCCCAGACCCGACGTTGCCCCGAGCCACCGCTGCGCCGCTGGGCGGCCGCCCGGGCGCTTCGGAGCGACCCCGGGAAACTCGACGACCTGCTGACCTCCGTCAGCTCCCTTTCGCCGCGTCACCGCGAGGCGGCGCTCCACGGCCTGCTCGACGCCGCGGATGCCCTGGAGGAAGCCGACCGCCGCCGACTGGTGCGGCGCGGGCTGCGCTTTGGCGTCGGTAGCGTGCGCAGATCCGCGCTCGATCGGCTCTACGAGCTCGACGGAGCCGACGCGGCGCTCCGGCGTGCGCGGGCCGACGCCAATCGGGCCGTGCGGGCCTGGCGACCGGCCACTCCCTCCGCAACCGGCCGAGATGCAGGCTCCGGACACGCCGGGGGCGTCGCCGCACCGGAGTCGGGTGGAGCCGGCAGGGCCGTGGGGTCACGGCCATGACCGAGGCGCCCGGAACCCCGAAGCCGAACGACGCCCTCTCGAGCCTCCGGGTGCCAAAGGGGCTGCGGGGCGACGTCGCCGAGATCGCGGCCCTGATCGACAAGGTGTGCGCCGAGCACCTCGACGACGAGTACGGCGCGCTGTGCCTTCGCCTGCTCGCCAAGCTGGCTCGCAAGCGACCGTCTCCACTGGTACGCGGCGAGCGGCGCGTCTGGGCAGC
>JAJYMD010000411.1 GCA_021787255.1 Actinomycetes bacterium
GAGCGCGAGGGTCAAGACGCCCATGCTCCGCCGACGATCGCTACAGCCCCGTCGCTTTTCACATCGCCTCCTCCCCGAGCCGGCCCTACACCCATTCCGCGGTGGTGGAGAGAATACCGTCTGCTGTGCGCAGCGCAGAATCACCCGGTCGAGCTGGGCATCCGCGGCACAGCCAGCCGATCAGGTTGCGCGTGGCGAAATGATCATGCCTAGGATTCCGTCATTGGATCTTGGAGGACGGAGATGAGCACGGCTGATGTGAGCACCACAGAACTTGACGCCTTCTACGCCCGAGTCGCCAGCGCGGAGCTGCAGCCTCTCTGGACGCAGGGACGCTCGCTCCAGCCCTTCTCGCCGGCGCCACGCACGCGGGTACACCTCTGGGAGGGCGCCGCGGTGCGCCGACTCGCCGAGGAGTCCGGCCGACTGATCGGCATCGATGAGGGAGGGGACCGGAGAGTGCTCTCCCTGGCGAACCCCGGACTCGGCGGTGCTCCCTTCGCCACCTCGACACTGTGGGGGGCTGTCCAGTACCTCGGACCGCACGAGTCCGCTCCGGCGCACCGGCATTCACAGGCGGCGCTGCGGTTCGTCCTCGAGGGAAGTGGGACCTGGACCACCGTCAACGGGGACGCGTGCGACATGAACCCGGGCGATCTCGTGCTCACGCCTGCTTGGACCTGGCATGACCACACAAACGGCGGGGACGAGCCCATGATCTGGTTCGACGGCCTGGACCTGCCGCTCGTCAACATGCTCGATGCCCAGTTCTTCGAGCGCTTCGGCTCCGAGCTGCAGGAAGTGGCGGGCCGTAACCTGTCCGCCGCCGCCTACGGTGGCGCGAGCGACGGCTTCGCCGACGAGGCCCGCCCACCATCGGACCAGGAGGACTTCAGCCCGCTGTTCGTCTACCGGTGGGAGCGAACCGACGCCGAGCTGTCGCGCCGGCTCGGCAGAGCCGAAGACGGTGTTGCCGAACTCGACTTCGTGAGCCCGCTAAGCGGACGGGCGGTCCTGCCGACGCTGGGGTGCCGCATGGTGCGGCTCGCACCCGGTTCCGCGACGCCGACCAGGAGAAAGGTCGGCTCGTCGGTTTACGTCGTGTGGTCGGGTGAGGGCCGCAGCGTCATCGGCGGGACCGAGCTCAACTGGCGGGCAGGCGACTTCTTTTGCTCTCCCTCCTGGGCCTACGTCGAGCACCACGCCAGCGCGCAGTCGGATCTTTTCGAGCTCTCCGACCGGCCCGCCCTCGAAGCGCTGCACCTGTTCCGCCAGGAAGTCACCTCCGAGACCCAGTCGGTGACCTCGCGCCTGTCGAGCTGATCACCACAGCGTGCCCGGGCGCGGCACCATGCGCCTTCCAAGGCAGAGAAAGGTCGCCCGTCGCCCCAGGCAGATCGACGGTGACAGGCGACAGGATGTAGGCCTCGCCCTGCTCGGGGCGAGCGGGGCGGGCTCGCGGCGCCCGGCCGCCAGCACCGGACGAGGTGCTGCCAGTCCAGCTCGGGAACAAAGCCCGTTTCTAGCAACCGGGCTGAGGGGTTGTCCCGGCCCAGATGCGGGAGCTGTCATGGTGGCCGCCCAACGCTTGCGACTGCGAGGGCTCTATGGTTAGGTGTTGCAGCATACGCAAGCTGATCAGTAGTCGGTTCCGTATGACGGAATAAACTTCTGGTAACGCACGCCTATCGAGGGAGGGGCACGCGCAGGATGAGGTACGTCTCGGTCCGGTCAGGGGAGGCGCCCTATGCAGCGCTTCTTGAGGGCGAGAGGCTCGTTCCGCTCGGCTTCGAGGACGTCGGCGCCATGCTGAGGGCAGGCGGCCTAGGCTCGCCGGCACCGGTAGGCGAGTCCGTTGCGCTCGGCGAGGCCGCCCTGGCGCCCGTTGTGCCAGCACCGCCGCGCATCTTCTGCGTCGGCCTCAACTACCGGACCCACATCATCGAGATGAGACGCGAGCTGCCGGCGCACCCGACGCTGTTCGCAAAGTTCCCCGCCGCCCTCGTCGGGCCGCGGGATGACATCTGCCTGCCTGCCCTCTCCGAGCAGGTCGACTGGGAGGCCGAGCTCGCCGTCATCGTCGGGCGCCGCGGGCGACATCTCACGAGGGACGAGGCGCTCGAAGCCATCGCCGGCTACAGCGTGATCAACGACGTGACGGCCCGCGATTTCCAGAACCGCACGCTTCAGTGGCTGCAGGGCAAGACCTTCGAGGGCACCTGCCCGTTCGGCCCGGCTCTCGTCACGCCCGACGAGATCGACCATGCTCGCGATCTCGAGGTGACTTGCGAAGTCGACGGCGAGGTCGTCCAGCGAGCCCGGACAAGCGACCTGTTGTTCGACCCGCCGGAGCTCGTCGCCTACATCAGCCAGCTGATGACGCTCGAACCAGGTGACGTGATCGCCACCGGGACACCGGGCGGCGTCGGAGCAGGGATGGACCCGCCCCGCTACCTGAAGGACGGCTCGGTCGTCCGCACGAGGATCGAAGGCATCGGTGAGCTCGTGAACGTCTGCGTCGCCGAGGCGTCCGCGGCGCGGCCATGACGCGACGGAGCACCCCAACGACTACCGCGGGAATGAGTGCCGCCGAGGTGGTAGCGGCGAACGAGGAGCTCGACCGGCTGCTGCTCGAGGAGCTCGAGCGCGCCGAGCTCGCTCGCCCGCCCCGGGCCGACGGCGAATGGGCGGCGGCCGAGGTGGCGGCACATCTGGCCGAGTTCCCGCACTTCTTCGCTAGTGAGATCGAGCGCTGGCGCTCAGACCCGGGCGTCGCCGTCGGGCGCACCCACGACGACGAGGGCCGCCTAGCGGCGGTCGCCGCTGCCTGGTCCGACGACCCGTCCCGCCTGAGGTCGAGGGTGAGAGAGGCGTTCTCGGTCCTC
>JAJYMD010000330.1 GCA_021787255.1 Actinomycetes bacterium
CGATGGAGCGCATCCGGTACTGCGTCCACATCCGCGCGGGGCGTGTGACCGTGACCCGGTACGCGGGTGAAGCCGACTACAGCGCAGAGGTGGGCGCGGTGTTCGAGCGGTTCCGGCAGGGGGCCGCCAGGGACTACCGGATCGCCTACCGCGTGTGGCCGGGCTTGAACCGGGTGGGCGCCCAGATCCTGGGGTCGGTCGCGAGGCTGTTCCGCGACGAGTTCGCCGCGCTGGAAGGGTTCTGCGCCCGTCACGTCGGCTTCTTCGACGCGACCGTGGCACGGTTCGAGCGTGAGCTCCAGTTCTTCTTGGCCGTCCGGGCGTACCTCGCCCCCCTGGAGGCAGCGGGCCTGCCGTTCTGCTACCCGGAGGTGAGCGCGGGGTCGAAGGAGGTCTCCGCCTGTGACACCTTCGACCTGGCGCTCGCCGCCCGCCTCGTGCCGGAGGGGGGCGAGGTCGTGCGCAACGACTTCCGGCTCCGAGGACGCGAGCGGGTGTTCGTCGTCTCCGGCCCGAACCAGGGCGGCAAGACGACGTTCGCCCGGACGTTCGGTCAGCTCCACCAGCTCGGCAGCGTGGGCTGCCCTGTCCCGGGGAGCGCGGCGCGCCTCCACCTCTTCGACCGCATCTTCACCCACTTCGAGCGGGAGGAGGATCTCGCGAGGCTGAGCGGGAAGCTGGAGGACGACCTCGTCCGGATCAAGGAGATCCTCGAGTCGGCCACGGCGCACTCCGTCGTCGTCTTGAACGAGCTGTTCACCTCCACCACGCTGGCAGATGCCCGCTTCCTGGGCACGAAGGTCATGCGAAAGATCCTGCTCCTGGACTGCCTGTCCGTCTACGTGACCTTCGTGGACGAGCTGGCGTCGATGGGTGACGCCGTCGTGAGCATGATGAGCACGATCGTGCCCGCCAACCCTGCCGAGCGGACCTTCAAGGTGGTGCGTGCTCCTGCGAACGGTTTGGCCTACGCGCTCGCCATCGCCGAGAAGCACCACGTGACGTACGAGCAACTGCGCCGGAGGATCGCGTGAAGGCTCACCTCCTATTTCGCGACCGGGACTTCGACGTGGAGGCCGAATTGCCGTCCAACCACGGGGACCTCGAGCAGGACCTCGAGATCGGGACCCTCCTCGGCGCGATGGCGGCGGGGGATCGGTTCATCTACGACGTCTCGCGGCGTGTGCTGCACGCGCCCCTCGTCGACCCGGAGGAGATCCGGTACCGCCAGGAGGTCCTCGCCGACTGCCTCGCCCATTCGGACGTCATCCGGGGGATGTACGAGCTCATCGTGGCAGCGCTCGGCGACAGGAAAGGGTTCTGGAGCTACCGGTCGAGCGCGCGGATGATCCTGTACGGATCGATCGAGTCGCTCGAGGCGTTCGCCCGGCGGCTCGGCGAGCTCCGCAAGATCGTGGACGAGCACGGGGAGGGGTTCCGCTCCGAGGGGATGCGCACGCTCACCACCACCGTCCGGGAGGAGATCGACGACTCGTACCTGCAGACCATGCGGGACCACCTGAAGCAGCTGCACTTTCGCGACGGCCACCTGCTGAGCGCGCGGCTCGATCGCGACAACAGCGGCGTCGACTACGTGCTGCGCTACCCGCTCGGCACCAAGACGGGCTGGAGGGGGCGGCTCGGGATCGGGGGGAAGGCGACGTCGTGCTCCTTCAGCATCCCGCCCCGCGACGAGGCCGGCAACCAACAGCTCGACGAGCTCGTCGAGCGGGCGGTCAACTCGGTGGCGAACGCGGTGGCGCAATCTGCCGACCACATCGAGAGCTTCTTGACGATGCTCAGGCGCGAGCTGGGGTTCTACGTCGGCTGCCTCGATCTCTCCGAGCGCCTCGCTTCGATCGGCGAGCCGATGACGTGCCCGGAGCCGTGTGGCACGGAGCCGGTCCGCTATTCCTGTGAAGGGCTCTGCGACGTGTCCCTCGTCCTGCAGACCGGAGGTCGCGTGGTCGGCAACGACGTGACAGCCGACGGGAGGCCGCTCGTGATCGTGACGGGAGCGAACTCCGGAGGGAAGTCGACCTTCCTCCGCAGCGTCGGGCTCGCCCAGCTGATGATGCAGAGCGGCATGTTCGTGGTCGCCGAGTCCTACCGCGCGAGCGTGAGCAGTCGCATCCTGACCCACTTCATCCGGGAAGAGGACCGGACGATGCGAAGCGGGCGGCTCGACGAGGAGCTGCGGCGGATGGATGCGGTCGCCGACGAGATCACCAGGCACTGCCTCGTCCTCTTCAACGAGTCCTTCGCGGCTACCAACGAGCGCGAGGGCTCCGAGATCGGCCGCCAGGTCGTGCAGGCGCTCCTCGAGCGTGACGTGCGGGTCGTGTTCGTGACGCATCGCTTCGAGCTGGCGGACGGGTTCCGCCGGTCGCGACCGGATACGACGCGGTTCCTCCGGGCCGAGCGCGGTCCGGACGGTCGCCGGACGTTCGAGCTGGTGGTGGCGGATCCGCTGCCGACGAGCTACGGGGAAGACCTGTACCACCGCATAGGGGGCTGGTTGGGGGAGGAAGGGGCGGGGTTGGGAGAGGAGGCCGCCGCCGCGGGATAGCCGGCAGGAATGGCCGCAGGCCGTGCACGGTCCGCGGGCAGGCGAGCAGCCCCCTCGTGGCGCGCGCGTGCACCGTCGGCCATCTCCCCGATCTCGTGGACCAATGCGAGCGCCCTCGCGCGGACGGTGGTCCGCTCCTGTCGCTCGTGCGTCGTGGCTCCGAGGAGGGAACGCGCCCGGCCGGCGGCTTCTGCGATCGAGCGCTGGACGTCGTCCAGCTCGGCGGCCATGGTGGCGACGAAGCCGCGCTGCGCCTCGTGCAGACGCTCCGCGAGGTCGTAGCGAGCTCTCCCGGC
>JAJYMD010000134.1 GCA_021787255.1 Actinomycetes bacterium
GTAGTTGCGTGCGGTCTTGGAGTTGTAGTTCCCCGTGGCGATGTGCGCGTAGCGCACGGTCCGGTCGCCTTCGCTTCGCACGACGAGCGCCGTCTTGGAGTGAGTCTTTAGGCCAACGACGCCGTAGACTACGTGGACGCCAGCATCCTCGAGGGCCTTGGCCCACTCGATGTTGGCCGCTTCGTCAAAGCGCGCCTTCAGCTCGACGAGCGCCACGACCTGCTTGCCCCGCTCCGCGGCGCGGATCAGCGAGCCGACCACCGGCGAGTCGCCCGAGGTTCGGTAGAGCGTCTGCTTGATGGCGACGACCTTGGGATCGTCGGCCGCCTGGGCGATGAACATCTCCACGGAGTCGCTGAACGACTCGTAGGGGTGGTGCAAGAGCAGGTCGCCGTCTCGGATGACGGCGAACACGTCGCCGACGTGGTCCCCCTCGAGCAGTCGTGGCGGGGTCAGCGGCGACCACCCCTCGCCCTTTAAGTCGGGTCGGTCGAACTCATAGAGGCTCCACAGGTCGTGTAGGCCGAGTGGTGCGTCGGACACGTAGACGTTCTCGTGGTTGAGCTCGAGCTGCTCGACGAGCAGGTCGAGGAACTCGGCCGACATCCCGCGCAGGATCTCCACGCGCAACGCCTCACCGAAGCGCCGACGTCGCAGCTCGACCTCGAGGGCCACGAGCAAGTCGTCCGCCTCGTCCTCTTCCAAGGTCAGGTCGGCGTTTCGCGTCACGCGGAACAGGTCGGCCCGGCCAATCGACATGCCCGGGAAGAGACGACCGAGATTGGCCACGATCAGCTCCTCGATCAGGCACCAGCGACCCGGCCCGGCGGGCAGGAATCGCGGCAGCGAGCTCGGCACCTTCACCCGGGCGCTGCGCTCCTCGCCGGTCTCGGCGTCGCGCACCGCGACCGCGATGTTGAGCGACAGGTTCGAGATCATGGGGAACGGGTGACCCGGATCGACGGCGAGGGGCGTGAGGACCGGGTACACGTTCTGCTCGAAGTACCGGTTGAGCCGCGCGTGCTCCTCCACGTCAAGGTCGGCGTAGTGGATGATGGTGATTTCTGCCCGCGCCAGTTCGGGCAGGAGGCCATCGAGGACGATCCGGTCCTGGCGCTCGATGAGCGCCAGGACGCGCTCTCGGATGGCGTTCAGCTGCTGACGGGGTCGAACCCCGTCCACCGAGGGCGTCTGAACGCCCGCTGCGACCTTGTCCTGGAGGCTGACGACCCGCACCTGGAAAAACTCGTCGATCATGTCGGCAAAGATCGCAACGAACTTGCAGCGTTCCAAGATGGGCAGGCGCTGGTCCTCGGCGAGGTCGAGCAGCCGCGCGCCGAACTCCAAGCGCGAGAGCTCGCGACTCGAGAATCGTTCGGGGCCGAAGGCCTGAACGTCGAAACTCACTGGCCCCGCCTCTCTCAGTATTTCGCCCTTCCTACGACTACTCTAAGAGGATGGCGAAGCAGATGCGCGCTCTGACGCCCCCGACGCCTCTGGAGTCCGGAGAGAGCGAGCGCGCCCGACGCTCGACCGAGCTCGGACTCATGGCGTTGGCCTGGGTCATCTCCGCGTCGTTCTACGTGCTCGCGTGGCTCGGCGCAGTCGGGCACCTGCCGCCCGACCTGTGGCTCTTCCTCGTGGCGATCGTGGCGATCTCGCTCATGATGCACGCGGCGATCCGCATCTACGCGCCCCAGGCGTCCCAGGTGCTGTTGCCCATCGCGACGCTGCTCAATGGGATCGGCTACGTCGAGATCGCGCGCTGGGACCCGCACCAGGCCGCCTACCAGTCACTCTGGTTCCTCGTGAGCGCCATCGGGCTCATACTCACCCTCGCGCTGGTGCGCCACGTGCGCGACCTCGACCGCTACCGCTACCTCTCGCTCGTGGGCGCCATCGGGCTCCTGCTGCTGCCACTCGTGCCGGGGCTCGGAATAAGCGTGGGCGGCGCCCGACTGTGGATCGGGCTCGGACCGATTACCTTCCAGCCGGTCGAGGTCGCCAAGATCCTCCTCGCCTTCTTCTTCGCCTCCTACTTCGCCGCCAACCGTGACCTGCTGTCCACCCCGACCCAGCGCATCGGGCGGCGCCAGATCGTCCCGCCGCGGACCCTGCTGCCGATCCTCGCGGCGTGGGGCTTCGCGCTGGTGATCCTCGGCGCGGAGAACGACATCGGCTTTGCGATGCTGCTGTTCGCGCTCTTCGTCGCGATGCTCTGGGTGACGACGGGCCTGAAGACCTACGTCTTGATCAGCGTCGGGCTCTTCGCGGGCGGGGCCCTCGTCGCCGCCAAGTTCTTCAGCCAGGTCCACCAGCGCGTCAGTCTCTGGATCGACCCGTGGTCGGCAACGAACTTCGCCTTCTCCCACCAGCTCGCCTACGGCTGGTTCTCGCTCGCGGCCGGTGGCATCACGGGTACGGGCCTCGGGCTCGGCCAGTCCGGAACGATCCCCGAGATCACCTCGGACATGATCATCGCCGCCGTCGGCGAGGAGCTCGGCCTCCTCGGCATCGTCGTCGTCTTAAGTCTCTTCGTGCTCTTTGTCGGCGAGGGGTTCCGCATCGCCCAGTGCGCCCACTCGGACTACGTGCGCCTCGCGAGCACCGCGCTGACCGCCGTCGTCGGGCTCCAGGCCTTCTTCATCATGGCCGGGGTCCTGCGCCTGCTGCCCTTCACGGGGATCACCCTGCCCTTCATGGCCTACGGCGGCAGCTCGCTCGTGGCCAACTACATCATCGTCGCGCTGCTGCTGCGGATCTCGCACGAGAACAGCCTCGATTTGCGCGGCGGGGCGATCCGCCGCGTCGAGTTCAAGCGTCGCTAAAGGGCTCGAGGATGCTCTCGAGGCAGAGGATCGGCG